>CAYMHN010000143.1:0-1845 GCA_964390235.1 uncultured Candidatus Competibacteraceae bacterium | reverse complement strand
GCATCGACCTGGGGCCGGGCGTGCCGCCCTGTGAGTTCGGCGGCTTCGTCTGGGTAAACCTGGCCGACAATCTGCCGGTGATCCTGGCCTTGCTGGGGGTATGGAACGGCAATCTGCTGGATGCCGACAGCCATGTGGTGCTGGTCTACGATGACTATCTGCGCAGCCTTCCGGACTACCTGCAACAGCTGGACATGGAAAGCAACGGCAAATCGGTGGACCGCGGTGGAGCGCCGGTCGACTGCGCCACCGGCCCGGTGGTCTGGGGCGGGCCGGGCAACAACGGCCAGCATGCCTTCTACCAGCTGCTGCATCAGGGTACCCGGCGCTTCGCCGCTGATTTCCTGGCCCCGGTACGCGCCGCCGATCCCTTGGGCGAGCACCACATGATACTGCTGGCCAACTGCCTGGCCCAGGCCGAAGCCCTGATGCTGGGCAAGACCGAGGCCGAGACCCGTGGCGAACTGGAAGCGCAAGGCCTGCGCGGCGAGGAACTCGAAGCCCTGCTGCCCTACAAGGTGTTTCCCGGCAACCGGGTCAGCACCACGCTGCTGTACCGTGAGCTGACTCCCCGTACCCTGGGCATGCTGCTGGCGCTCTACGAGCACAAGGTGTTTGTCCAGGGGGTGATCTGGCACATCAACTCCTTCGATCAATGGGGCGTGGAGTTGGGCAAGCAGCTGGCCAAGACCATTTTTCCCGAGTTGCAGGGCCGCCAGCCCATCGGCGCGCACGATGGTTCCACGGCCGCATTGATCGCCCACTGCCGGGAGCAGGGCTGAGTGAGCATTTCCTTCCGCCAGGATTTCACCTTCCGCCACGATGTACTGGAGCGGTTGTCGCCACGGGTGCGGCGTCTGGTGGCGCGCAACCCCGGTCCGTTCACCTTTCACGGCACCTGCACCTATGTCATCGGTCATGGCCGGGTGGCGGTGATCGACCCCGGCCCCGAGTTGCCGGACCATGTCGATGCCCTGCTGGCCGAGCTGACCGGCGAGACGGTCAGCCACATCCTGGTCACCCATACCCACCGCGATCACTCGCCGGCCTGCCGGCTGCTGGTGCCCGCCACCGGGGCGCCGACCCACGGTTACGGTCCGCATGGCGGCGGCAATATCGAGGTCGAGGAGGGAGGGGATCGCGAGTTCCTACCCGATGTCGTGCTGCGCGACGGCGATGTCATCGCCGGCGAGGGTTGGACCTTGGAAGCCGTGCATACCCCCGGGCATACCTCCAACCATCTGTGCTATGCGCTGCGCGAGGAGGGCCTGCTGTTCACCGGGGACCACATCATGGCTTGGTCGACCAGCGTGATCGCGCCGCCGGACGGCGATCTGGGAGCCTATCTGGCCAGTCTGGAAAAGCTGTTGCGGCGCGACGAGACTCGTTACTGGCCGGCCCACGGCAGCTCCATCGACCACCCCAAGGCCTTTGTGCAAGCCTTCATCGACCATCGCCGAACGCGCATCCGCGAGGTGCTGGACTGTCTGGCCGCCGGCATAGCCACCATCCCGGCGATGGTGGCGACGATTTACCCGGACCTGCCCGACAAGCTGCGCCCGGCCGCCGCCCGTTCGACCCAAGCGACCTTGCAGTATCTGGCCGAACAGGGCCGGGTGCATGGCGGCGACCCTACCGGACTGGACGCCCGCTACCGCCTGCCATGAGCGGACCGGACGATCTCTGGGTGTTCGGTTACGGTTCGCTGATGTGGCGGCCGGGTTTCGACCATCTTGAGGTCCGGCCGGCCCGTCTGTATGGCTACCATCGCTCGCTATGCGTCTGGTCCTGGGTCCACCGGGGCAGCCGCGAGCGTCCGGGGCTGGTGTTCGGCCTGGACGCCGG
>CAYMHN010000142.1:0-8162 GCA_964390235.1 uncultured Candidatus Competibacteraceae bacterium | reverse complement strand
AACGCTGACCGAAACCGCATTGCTGCGGCACACACAACTATCCTGACAGAGGGGGCTTGTGACCTACCGGGTTTATACCAAGCCCGTGTGAAGCGCGCTTGACGATCCGGTTACCGTTGCGTGATGGTCGGGCGCGGGAGGGCAGGCATCGCGCCGGACAGTTTAGGGGCTGCCCGGCATCATGCGCGAGGGTGGCAATCGATCCGAAACCTTGTCGCCGGGAGCTAACCATGCGTCACTTGCGGACACCATGCGCCCAAAAGGCCGCCCGTATGATGATTGCCGTGACGGTGCCCATGGAGTCGATTCATGGGTTAAAAGGGAATCCGGTGTAGCCCTTTCAGGGCCAGTCCGGAGCTGCCCCCGCAACTGTGAGCGAGTAGCCGTGCGTCCATCATGCCACTGGGAGACCGGGAAGGCGGACGCACAGCGATGATCCGCAAGCCAGGAAACCTGCCATCACAAACGAGGTCCGCCTGCCGATGCCACGGCAGAGCGAGTTTCAAGCCAAGTTCGAACGGGCGGGGTGTCCCGGCGGTGGTAGCAATCCTGGCGAGACGATCCTTGCCCGATCGTGTGCCTCGATTAGAGCGCTATTCCGACCATCCCGACGTGCGGACTCTAATCGAGGATAGATCATGCTGGCTTCACAAGCCTTCCCCGAAGTACGCGTCGAGACGATCGATCAGAGCCACCGCAATGTCCCTGTCAACCTGCGTCAAAGTGGTCCGACGCCGGTCGAGATGTTGATTTCCACACGTGTGCGCAAGTCGCCTTACTGGCATCTTTCTCATGCGGCGGGCTGCTGGCGTGCCACGGTCTATAACCGCATGTATCATCCGCGCGGCTACGTGCGCCCGGAAAACGGCGGTGCCATGGCGGAATACGACGCGCTGGTCAATCACGTCACGCTGTGGAACGTTGCCGTGGAACGCCAGATCCGGGTCAAGGGCCCGGACGCGGAAGCCTTCGTCAATTACGTGATCACTCGCGACGCGACCCGGGTCAGGCCGATGCACGGCAAGTACGTGATCCTGTGCAACGAGGACGGTGGCATTCTGAATGATCCGGTTCTGCTGCGCCTGGCCGAGGACGAGTTCTGGTTCTCGATCTCCGACAGCGATCTCGAACTGTGGCTGCGCGGCGTCAACGTGAGCAGACGGTTCGATGTGTCGATCGCCGAGATCGATGTCGCCCCGGTGCAGATCCAGGGCCCGAAGTCGGAAGCACTGATGGTCGACTTGTTCGGCGATGAGATTCGCAACTTGCCCTACTACGGACTTCTGGAAAGCGAAATTGCCGGTTGCCGGGTGATCGTGTCGCAGACCGGATTCACCGGCGAGAAAGGCTACGAGATCTACCTACGCGATGCCACGCTGCACGCCGAACGGATGTGGAATGCAGTCCTGGAGGCGGGCGAGAGGCACGATCTCATGGTCATCGCGCCGGCGCATCATCGCCGGATCGCGGCCGGCATCCTTTCCTGGGGACAGGATATCGACTCGGAAACCCTGCCCTTTCAATGCAATCTCGCCTACCAGGTGCCGCGCAACAAGGAAGCGGACTACATCGGCAAGACACGCCTGGAAGAGGTTCGGACGCTGATCGAGGCCGGGCGGCCGCCATTCGGACTCACCATGGTCGGCATCACGTTCGGCGGCCTGCCGGTAACCGATTATGCCCCCGATTTCTGGCTGATCTCCGGCCCCGATGACGGCGATCCGGTCGGTTACGTGACCTCACCGTGGTATTCCCCCGAGTTGCAGCTGAATATCGCGCTGGGCTATGTGCCGATCGAACTGCGGGAGATCGGTACCCGGCTCCATGTCCGGCTGCCCGAGGAATACACCATCGGCCTCCCCGGCAACACCGTGGCGGCACAGGTGGTCGAAGTACCGTTCCGGCCATCGGTGAATCCCAACGCACGGGAAGTGGCCAGGTACAAGGGTCTTGACTATGCGTCCTAGCGTGACACGATGCGGCTGTTCACGCCATTCGCATGAGGGGAGGCGATTGCGGATCTGATGATGTTTCGATAATCTCATGACGTAATCGGTGCGGTTCCTTGCTTGGATTTACCGGGCAAGGCCAAGAGGGAAGCCGGTGCGAATCCGGCGCTGCCCCCGCAACTGTAAGCGACGAGTTCATTTCCACATGCCACTGGCGCGAGTGCGCCGGGAAGGCGGAAAGTCGAACCCCGACTCGCGAGCCAGGAGACCTGCCGCACCGATCACGCAACCGGGCGGGGTGTCCTGGAATGGCGTCTGTCACATCACGGACCGGAACGAACGGTCCCTGAGCACGCGCTGGCTTCCCCGTCTCTGCCTTCACGTTGACAGGAGAGACGCATGACCGATTCATCAACCAATGCTTTGCTCGAGCGCATCGCACAAGGCCCCGTGATTGTCGCCGAGGGCTATTTGTTCGAGTTGGAACGTCGAGGGTATCTGCAAGCCGGTGCGTTCGTGCCGGAAGTCGTGCTCGAGCATCCCTCGGCGGTCAAGGAACTGCACACGGAATTCGTGCGCGCCGGTTCCGATGTCGTCGAAGCGTTCACCTATTACGCCCACCGCGAGAAGCTGAAGGTAATCGGCCGGGAAGACATTCTCGAATCGCTTAACCGTCAGGCTCTGACGATCGCGCGAGACGTCGCTCGCACGCACGGTGTATTGCTGGCCGGAAATATCTGCAATACCAATATTTACGAAGCGAATGAGGCCGCGACTCATAAGACGGTGCAGGCCATGTTCACCGAACAGGTCGGCTGGGCGGTCGATGCGGGCGTCGACTATCTGATCGCAGAAACCATCGACTGGCTTGGCGAGGCGGAACTGGCCCTGGGGGTGGCCCGAGAGGCTGGTCTGTCGGTGGTCATCACGCTTTCGGCGCATCGCGAACGAAAAACGTTCGATGGCGTCGATCTCGTCGAGGCCTGCGGGAGACTGGCGGATGCGGGTGCGGATATCGTGGGTCTGAACTGTCACCGAGGACCGGCCACGCTGCTCCCACTGGTCAGAGAGATTCGTCGTGCCGTCAGTTGCCCGGTAGCAGCGCTGCCGGTTCCCTACCGGACAACCGAAAAGGAACCGACTTTTCAGTCGCTGACAGACGCCCGGTGCAGTTGCATCCCCGGTGGTTGGCCTTTTCCGACCGCACTCGATCCATTTACCTGTAACCGCTACGAATGCGCGGCATTCGCGCAAGCGTGCCTCGCCGATAATATTCGCTACATCGGGTTGTGTTGCGGCGCTGCACCGCACCACATCCGCGCGGTTGCCGAGGCTCTTGGCCGACGACCGGAAGCGAGCCGCTATTCTCCCGACATGTCACGGCACGCATTCTATGGAGAACATGAGGCGATTCCGGAAAGCTACCGAGCGCTGCGACCCCGTTTGTGACGATGAACGCCGCGACGCTGATAGACCGGATCATCGTCGACCTCACCCGGGACCCGCTGGCCGCCTACGAGCAGGCCGAGCGGGGTGCCAGGGCAGCATTTCTGGAATGGGCCATGTCGCTACCGGATGATGTCGACCTCCAGCGGGCGGCGCGGATGGCTCTGATTGCCGTCGACAGACTGGAACGTCCGACCGTTGCGGTTGAACTCTTCAAGAGCTATCTCGAAGAGGCGACGCAAGCTTTGCCGAAACCGGTTCGGCGGGGTGGGTCGCTGCGCGCGCGGTCCTCCAGTCATTGACCGTCCGGTTACCGTCGCGTGATGGTCAGCGTATTCAGATAGGCTCCATAGCCCTCGGCTACCATGCGCTCCTCGGGAATGAAGCGCAGTGCGGCCGAGTTGATGCAGTAGCGCAGCCCGGTCGGCGGCGGCCCGTCGCTGAACACGTGGCCCAGATGCGAATCACCGATGCGGCTGCGCACCTCGGTGCGGACCATGAACCACGACCGGTCTTCATGTTCGACCACGGCGTCCGGTTCCAGGGGCCGGGTGAAGCTGGGCCAGCCGGTGCCGGAATCGTACTTGTCGGTGGAGGAAAACAACGGTTCCCCGGTGACCACGTCCACGTAGATACCGGAGCGCTTCTCGTCCCAGTAGGCGTTGTTGAACGGTGGCTCGGTGGCATCCTGCTGGGTGACCCGGTATTGCAGATCGGTCAGCTTCGCCCTGATCGCCTCGTCCGCGGGCTTGACGTAGGTGTTCTCGTCGATATCCCCGCTCGGTTCATTGCGGTACTGCGAATAATCCACGTTCCGATCCTCGCCCCAGACCCGATCGATGAACTGATAGCGGCCGGAGTTGAAGGTGTAGACCTGGTAGCGGATCGGGTTGTTCTTGTAGTAATCCTGATGGTAGTCCTCCGCCGGGTAGAAGGCCTCGAACGCCACGATCTCGATCGTCACCGGCTGGTCGTACCGTCCGGAGACCGCCAGCTCGTCGCGGGATTGCCGGGCGATCCGTTCCTGCTCGGCGTCGTGGTAGAAGATCGCCGGACGATACTGCCTGCCGCGATCGACGAACTGACCCTCGGCATCGGTCGGGTCCATCATCCGCCAGAGCCCCTGCAACAGGCCCGCGTAGCTGATGACCTCGGGGTCGTAGTACACCTGGACCGCCTCGGTGTGCCCGGTGCGCCCCGCCGATACCTGCGCGTAGCTCGGATCGGGCTCCGGTCCGCCGCTGTAGCCGGAAATCGCCTCCTTGACACCGGGCAGCTTTTCGAAGCCCGCCTCGACGCACCAGAAGCAGCCACCGGCAAAGGTCGCAATAGCGAGCGATGCGTCGTCCGGCGGCATCGCTCGGGGGGTGTCGCTGGTCGCCACGACATGAAAGCCGATCGTGCTGACGGCGACGGCGGCCAACAGAGTGAAGAGCGTCTTGTTCATCGGGATATCCTCTTGCGATTGATAAGGGCTCGATCAGACCGGAGCCTGGGCATGGAGTGTGCGACCGGCGGGTCACACCGATATCCCGCAATCATCACGATTGCATAACATCGGGACGGTCCAGCGGCAGGCGCAGGATGAACTCCGCCCCACCCTCCGGTCGGCTACGGGCCTCGATAGTGCCGTTCTGCAGCTGCATGATGCGCTTGGCGATGGCCAGTCCCAGACCGGCATGCCCGGTAGCGATCCCCGATTCGCCACGGTAGAACGGTTCGAACAAATGCGGCAGATCGTTCAGCGCTATGCCGGGACCGTCGTCGGCCACGTGTATCCGCAGGCTGTCGCGCTCCGTCCGGACACTGACTTCGACATGGCCATGCCGCGGGGCATAGGCCACCGCGTTGTCGATCAGATTGTCCAGTACCCGCTCGGTCATACCCAGATCGGCCAGCGCGAACGGCATGTTGGGCTCGGCCGTGACCGTGAGCGTGATACTTTTGACAGCAGCGGCCGGCTCGTGTTTGCGCACCACGTCATGGACCAACTCGGCCGGCGCGAAGGGTTCCGGCCGGGGCTGTCTTTCCCGGGCTTCGAGCGCGGCCAGTTCGAACAACTCGTGCACCAGCCGGCCCAGCCGACGACCCTGATCCAGGGCGATGTTCAGAAATTCGGCCCGCTCCGCCTCGTTCAAGGCCGCCCCCTTGATCTTGAGGCTTTCCAGATAGCCCTGCATGGACGCCAGCGGGGTGCGCAGATCGTGGGACACCTGGGCCACCAGACGGCGACGCAAGCTATCCTGTTCATGCAGCTGCTCGATCTGGCGGGCGATCCGTTCAGCCATGCGGTCGAACGCCATGCCCAGACGTTCGATCTCATCGGCGCCGCCGCGAGCGACCGGCGGCGCGCGATCCGTCGTCGGGTCGAACGCCCCGCCCCCGGCTTGCGCCTCGAAGCACTCGACCCGGAGCGACAGGTGCTCCAGGCGCCGGGTCAGCAGCCGGAAGACCACCAGGCCAGCGATCAGGCCGAATACCAGGCTGACCGTCACCGCCCAAGCGCTCATCTCGAAGAAATGCCGGCCACGGGCCATGCGCTCGACGGAATCGTATTCCTCACCACGCAGTACCACGTACAGATAGCCTTCCGGCTGTTCGGCGGAAGGTACCGGCGTGGCCGAGAAGACTTTCCGCCGGTCGTGGCTGCGCGGGTCGTCACCCGGCACCGGATAAGCCGTCTCGTCGTCCAGGAACCGCTGGACGGGCGCCAGGGATACCCGCTTGCGCACGACTTTTCCGGGGTCGGCGGAGTAGGACAGGATCGTGCCATCGCGGTCCAGCAGATAGATCTCGATGCCGGGGTTGATGGTCATGTACAGATCGAAGGTTTCCTTCAGGGCCGCCTCGTTCAGCCGACCTTCGTCCACCAGATTGCGGTCGAAGACCAGCTCGCGCGCCAGGTTGCGGTTGAGGGTCTGGCTGAGCGTCTCCTGGTAGTGACGGATCGTCACCACGCTGATGAAAGTGTACAGCAGGCCGACGGCCACCAGCAGAACGAACAGCCCCGTGGCCAGTCTGGCGTACAGGGTTCCGCGCAGGATGCCCGTCATCAGGGTCAGTCCATGAACCGGTAGCCGACGCCCCAGACGGTGCGGATGTAGTGCGGCTGCGCGGGATTGCGCTCGATCTTCGCCCGCAGCCGGTTGATATGGGTATTGACGGTGTGCTCGTAACCCTCATGGTGGTAACCCCACACCGCATCCAGCAGCTGCGTGCGACTGAACACCCGTCCGGGGTGCGAGGCGAAGTGCCACAGGAGGTCGAATTCCCGGGCCGTTAGCTCCACGGGCGCACCGTCAACGCGCACCCGACGTCTGTCGGCGTCGATGTGCAGGCCGTCCCGCTCGATCACCGCGTCCGCGATCAAGTCCCGCGGCGCGCTCAGCGCGTCGACCCGGCGGAACAGGGCCTTGACGCGCGCCGTCAGCTCGGCCACGCCGAACGGTTTGGTCAGGTAGTCGTCGGCACCCAGTTCCAGGCCGAGCACCCGGTCCAGCTCACCGGACCGGGCGGTCAGCATGAGGATCGGGACATAGTTTTCCGAGGAGCCCCCCGAAGCCCGATCCCCCGAAGCTCGGCCCTCCGAAGCCCGGATCTCCCGACACACCGAAAGTCCGTCCTGACCCGGCAGCATCAGATCCAGCACCACCAGGTCGATCCCGCCGGCGCGCCAGGCTGCGAGACCGTCGTCGCCGGTATCGGCCACGACGGTCTCGCAGCCCAGATCCTCGACATGGATGCGAACCAGCTGGGCGATATGGGGATCATCCTCGATGATCAGGACCTTGCGATTCACGGGCGGGTTACCATCGGACGGACGGCTTCATGGTACGCCGAAAGGCGGGGAATGGCTTCAGCCGTCCGACATCTCGTCCGTCTTCATCGTGTCTTCCATGTCCATGGCGTCCTCGGCCATCTCGTCCTCCTTCATCATGGCGTCGTCCTTCATTTCCATGCTGTCGGACATGGAATCCATGGACTCCTCCGACTTCATGTCGTCGGCGTGAGCGATACCGACGCTCAGGAGCAGGGCGGCGAAAAGCGCGGATACGGTGGTCATTCTGGCCATTGTGCTTCTCCTCGGCAAAAAGGTTGGACCCCGAGCGATCGCCCAGGGCTGACAATGGATTCAACACCGTTTTGCTCACACCCCGATCACGCAGTTCTAACAAGTCTGTAACGGCCGATTCGCCCGAATCGTTTCAACCCGCCATCCGCGCCGGCAGCCACAGGGTCAGTACCGGGAACAGCACCAGCAGGGCCAGGCGCAGCATATCGGCCATGAAGAACGGCAGAATGCCGCGCACAATGGTGCGCTGATTCAGATCCCCCGCTACCCCCTGAATGACGAATAGATTCATCCCCACCGGCGGGGTGATCAGGCCGATCTCGGCCACCGTGACCACCAGGATCCCGAACCACACCGGATCGAAACCCAGCGCCGCCACCACCGGAAACACGAACGGCACGGTCAGCAGGATCATCGACAGCGAGTCCATGAAACAGCCCAGTACCACGTAGAACAGCATGATCAGCAGCAGCACGGCGAACGGCGTCAGTCCGGCCGTTTCCACCCAGCGCACCAATTGGCGGGGCAGGCCGCTCATCTCGATGAAGTAGTTGAACAGCGCCGCGCCGATCAGGATCAGAAAGATCATCCCGGTGGTGCGCGCCGTTTCCCTGGCGCAGTCGATGAACACCGGAAAATTGAGCCGCCCGCCCAGCCAGGCGAACAGCGAGGCACCGCAGGCACCGACGGCCGCC
>CAYMHN010000141.1:0-8169 GCA_964390235.1 uncultured Candidatus Competibacteraceae bacterium | reverse complement strand
TCACCCGGGCGGTGGCGATGAACATCGTGGTGATGGAATTCGTCGAGGCGGCGCGGCTGCGCGGCGAGGGCCTGTGGTGGATCATCCGCCACGAGATCCTGCCCAACGCCATGCCGCCGCTGGTGGCCGAGTTCGGCCTGCGGTTCTGCTTCGTGTTCCTGTTCATCAGCTCGCTGAGCTTTCTGGGGTTGGGCATCCAGCCCCCCACCGCCGACTGGGGCAGCATGGTGCGCGACAATGCGACCCTGATCACCTTCGGCGACATCACCCCGCTGCTGCCGGCGGCGGCCATCGCCCTGCTGACCGTCGGCGTGAATTTCGTGGTCGACTGGTTCCTGCACAAAACCAGTGGGTTGAAGGAATGAGCACCGAGAACACTACCCGCAAGGGCGAACTATTGCTGAGCATGCGCGGCCTGCGGATCGAGGGCCGCAGCGACGAGACCTGGTCCGAGATCGTCCACGGCATCGACCTGGACCTGCACCGGGGCGAGGTGTTGGGCCTGATCGGCGAATCCGGGGCCGGCAAGTCCACCATCGGCCTCGCGGCCATGGGTTTCGCCCGCGACGGCTGCCGGATCTCCGGCGGCGAGATCGTGTTCGACGGTATCGATCTGCGCCAAGCCTCCCAGAACCAGCTGCGCAAGCTGCGCGGTGCGCGCATCGCCTATGTCGCCCAGAGCGCCGCGGCCGCCTTCAACCCGGCCCACCGGCTGATCGACCAGTTCGCCGAGGCCCCGGTGCAGCACGGCGTCAAGTCCAAATCGAACGCCTACCGCGACGCCAAGGATCTGTACCGCCGGCTGCAACTACCCGACCCGGACGGCATCGGTTTCCGCTATCCGCACCAGGTGTCCGGCGGCCAGTTGCAGCGTGCCATGACCGCCATGGCCATGGCCTGCCGGCCGGATCTGATCGTGTTCGACGAACCCACCACGGCGCTGGATGTGACCACCCAGATCGAAGTGCTGGCCGCGATCCGCGATGTGGTCGAGCAGTTCGGCACAGCGGCGATCTACATCACCCACGATCTGGCCGTGGTCGCCCAGATGGCCGACCGCATCATGGTGTTGCGCTATGGTGATCTGGTCGAGGAAGGGTCGACCCGCGATCTGCTGACCGATGCGAAGGAGCAGTACACCCGCGATCTGCTGGCGGTACGCAGCTTTCGCAAACCCGCGCCCGAGGACGTCACCCCGGAAACTCCGCTGCTGCGGATCGACAACGTCAGTGCCGCCTACGGCACGGTGCCGGTGCTGTTCGAGGTCGGCATCGACGTGCATCGCCAGCGCACCGTGGCCATCGTCGGCGAATCCGGCAGCGGCAAATCGACCACCGCCCGGGTGATCACCGGCCTGTTGCCGCCGAGC
This sequence comes from uncultured Candidatus Competibacteraceae bacterium, assembly GCA_964390235.1. Lineage (GTDB taxonomy): Bacteria > Pseudomonadota > Gammaproteobacteria > Competibacterales > Competibacteraceae > CAYMHN01. The sequence continues at coordinate 6,800 of CAYMHN010000141.1, read as the reverse complement.
GAGGGCCGGATCCTGTGGAACGGCGAGCCGCTGCCGCCCGATTACCGCCAGCGCGCCAAAAAGGACCTGCGCAAGGTCCAGATGATCTACCAGATGGCCGATACCGCGCTGAATCCCAAGCAGCGGGTGTACGACGTGATCGGTCGGCCGGTGAGCTTTTATCTCGGCATCGGTGGTCGCAAGAGCCGCGAGCGGGTGCGCGAACTGCTGTCGCTGATCGAACTGGAACCGGATACCTTCATCGACCGGCTGCCGGGCGAGCTGTCCGGCGGCCAGAAGCAGCGCATCTGCATCGCCCGCGCCCTGGCCGCCGAACCCGAGCTGATCATCTGCGACGAGGTCACCTCGGCCCTGGACCAGTTGGTCGCTGAGGGGATACTGAAATTGCTCGATCGGCTGCAACGTGAGCTGGGACTGGCCTATCTGTTCATCACCCACGACATCGGCACGGTACGCGCCATCGCCGACGAAGTGGTCGTCATGTACCAGGGCCGTGTGGTGGAACACGGCCCCAAGGAGGAGATGTTCCAGCCACCGCACCATGACTACACCGAGTTGCTGCTGTCCTCGGTCCCGGAAATGGACCCGGACTGGCTGGATCGGCTGCTGGCGGAACGAAATCCCGCCGGTGCTGCCTCATCGGACTTACCGGCCGGTTTTCGCTAGACTGCTTGCTTCAGTTCACGCCTCAAGGAATCCGCCATTGCGAACCAAGGCTACCACCCCGACACCGCCCGCCCTGCCGGACCCCGAGCATCTCGCCGAACTGGTCGCCGATGCCCTGAGACTGGCCGGGCAGCAGGGCGCCGACAGCGCCGCAGCGGCTGTCAGCGCCGGTCAGGCCCTGTCGGTCACGGTTCGGCTGGGCGAGGTCGAGACCCTGGAGCAGCATCGCAGCCGGGGCCTGGGCGTGACCGTCTACTTCGGCCAGCGCAAGGGTTCGGCCAGCACCTCGGACTGGAGCCCGGAAGCGCTGCGCGACACAGTCGCCGCCGCCTGCGCTATCGCCCGGCACACGGCGGAAGACCCCTGCGCCGGTCTGGCCGACCCCGAACGACTGGCGCACGACATCCCCGATCTGGACCTGTATCACCCCTGGTCCATAGCCGCCGACGCCGCCGTGGCACTGGCTCGCGACTGCGAGGCCGTGGCGCGCGGACTGGACCCACGCATCAGCAACTCCGAAGGCGCCAGCGTGGCGGCCGGCGGCAGCCTCAGCCACTACGGCAATACCCACGGTTTCAATGCCGGTTACCGCAGCAGTCGGCACTCCCTGAGCTGCTCGGTGATCGCCCGCGACCAAGCCGGCATGCAGCGCGATTACTGGTACAGCACCAGCCGTGACCCGGCCGAACTGGAAGCCGCCACCGCTATCGGCCGGCGGGCCGCCGAACGGGCGCTGGCCCGACTCGGGGCACAACGCCTGGGGACCCGCCAGGTGCCGGTGTTGTTCGTGCCGGAAATGGCCCGCGGGTTGCTCAGCCACTTCGTCGGCGCGATCAGCGGCGGCACGCTGTACCGCAAGGCCTCGTTCCTGCGCGACCGGCTGGGCGAACGGCTGTTTCCCGACTTCATCACCCTGCGCGAGCAGCCGCATCTGCCCAAGGCACTGGGCAGCGCCCCGTTCGACGGCGAGGGGGTCGCCACCCGGGCACGCGATCTGGTCAGCGACGGGGTACTCACCGGCTATGTGCTGGATTCCTACAGCGCCCGCCGCCTGGGGATGGAAACCACCGGCAATGCCGGCGGCATCCACAATCTCAGCATCGTCCCCGGCCCGCACGACTACGGTGGTCTGCTGCGGGAGATGGGCACCGGCCTGGTAGTCACCCAGCTCATGGGGCAGGGGGTGAATATCCTGACCGGCGACTATTCGCGCGGCGCTTCCGGCTTCTGGGTGGAGGGTGGCGAAATCCGCCATCCGGTCGAGGAGATCACCATCGCCGGCAGGCTGCAGGACATGTTCAGCGGCATCGCGGCCGTCGGCAACGATATCGATGCGCGCGGCAGCATCCGCACCGGCTCGCTGCTGATCGAGCGGATGACGGTGGCCGGTAGCTGAAACCGCTCAGTTGAAGGTCTGTAGCGGATTGTCGAAATCGAAGCCGAACAGCCGCGGATTCTCGCCGATCACCGTCGCGGCCATGATGTAGAACACATAGTCATAGGTTTCCTTCGGGATGCTGTGATGTTGCAGCAGGTTCCAGAAATTGCGCTCGCGCGGATTTTCCGGCAGTCGTTGCAGAAGGCGGATGATGTTCCCCTCGCCCCAGTTGTACGAGGCCATCACCAGTAATCCCGAGGCTTGGGCATCGGTACGGTAGATATCGCGCAGATAGCGGCTGGCGGCCAGGGTCGCTCGGGCGAAATCATGCCGCTCGTCAGCCGGGTCGAAAATCCCTTCCTCGTGCAGCGGCCCCAGTACCAGGCCATAGCGGACCGCCGTGGCCGGGATGAATTGCCACATCCCCTTGGCGTGCCCGTAGCGGGTCGTAGGGCCTACCGCCTCGGACCGGAAGTTGCTTTCCTGCAAGGCCAGATAGAGAAACTGCGGCGGCAGGCCGTGGGTCTGCAACGACCGTGCGATGGTTTCCGTGTAGCCCTGCTGCTGCAAGCGCCGCATGGCGCTGCCCAGGCGGTTGCTGGACTGCCACAGCCGGATGTAGCGTTTGACCTCGGCGACAAACTGGGCCGGCGCGTTGGCATCGCTCTCACCGAACAGTCTGGCCACCTGGAGGATCAGTCTATCTTCCTCGCTCAACCAGAACCGAGCCTGGTTGATCTCGGCCATGAATTCGGCATAGCGATCCTGCAAGCCCTGCAACTGACGCTGCTGCACGGTAATCTCTTCATGGTAACGATCCTCCGCCACCGCGCTGTCCTGGAGCGCGGCTTGCAGATTGATGACGTTCAGCTCCAGGGTCTTCATGGCGTAGAACATGTCAACGGCCAGGGTACTGAGCCGCTGGACGCTGTAGTACTGGTAGCCGGCGAACCCACCGACGATCAGCAGCAGGCTCAGCAGCATCACGGGCAGCCAGTGCCGTATCGCGGACAACGGTTGCGACGCCGCCAGCGGGGTCAGGGTGAGCACGGGTCCGGTCGTACCCAGCCGCAGCACGGTACGCCCGCGCAGCGGACCCTCGCGTAACCGTCGGGTACCCCGGAACACGCCATTGCGACTGTCCAGATCCCGCCACCACCAGCCATCGGCCTGCGGCAGACATTGCAAATGGCGCCGACTGACTTGCAGGTGAACGATACAAACCTCGCATTCGCGCTGTCGTCCGACCACGAAAGACTGCTCGAAACGCGTCGAGCGATAGCCGCCATCCGTGGCCGGATAGCTGATTTCCAGTGGTGGCAACGACACCTTTGGTGATGCTGTCATCGATTTTTGTTGCAAATTTATATAATTTGCTCAAAAATACAACACATGTATCCTATTTGCATCAATGCCCGCCCATAGCGCGCATCGGTTCTCACAGTTCAGGCCCTAGTGGTCGAAGGGGATCGCCTATGTCGCAAGCGATGACGGTCAAGACACTGTACCATCAGAATCTGGCTTTTGCCGGTACCACCGGAGTCAGCCGTCGCAACCGCCGGCGCGGATTCTGTCCCGGCTTTCTGGATCGCGAGACCGGCTCGGTCTATGTGTCCTGCAAGGCCGATGGTAGCCCGGCCCCGGTCCATCTGCTGGACGGCCTGCCCGATGAACTGGTGCTGACCCGCACCGATTCCGGCCAGATCTCCGCCATCAAGGGCACGGTGATCGCCGGCTTCATCATGGACGGCCAGTTCTACACCCGAGAACAGGCGGCCATGATGCTGGAATAAGCCCTATCCGGCGTCCTCAAACAGTGTCCGCAAGCTGTTGCGGTAGCATTGCGCCAGCACCTCCTCGACCGCCAGGCGCTTGATCTCGGCGATCTTCTCGGCGACCAGCGGCAGATAATACGGCGCGTTCTCCTTGCCCCGATACGGCACCGGGGTCAGATACGGCGCATCGGTCTCCAGCAGTATCCGCTCCAGCGGCGCCAAGCGCACGATGTCGCGCACATTCTCGGCCTTGTTGAAGGTGCAGATACCGTTGAACCCCAGACAGAATCCGACCTCCAGGCAGTACTCGGCCAGTTCCGGACCGGAGGTGAAGCTGTGGATCACCCCCTTGCGCGGCAGGGTGGCCGCAAAATCGGTCAGGATGGATCGGGTGTCCGCATCCGCGTCGCGGGTGTGGATCACCACCGGCAGGGCGCGATCCACGGCCAGTTGCAGCTGGCGCGCGAAAGCGGCCCGCTGGACAGCGCGGTCGCTGTGTTCATAGTAGTAATCCAGGCCGATCTCGCCCACCGCCAGCACCTTGGCATGTCCCAGATGCTCGCGCAAGCGCTGTTCCACGGCGTCGTCGTAGGCGGACGCCTCGTGCGGATGCACGCCCTGGGTACACCAGACCTCGGCGTGCCGCTCGCTGAGCGCGCGCACCGTGTCCAGATTGTCCGGCGACACGCTGATGGTCACCACCCGCTCCACCCCCAGCTCGCGGGCCTGTTGCAGAACGACCTCCAGCGGCTGGTCCTGGAGATAGTCCAGATGGCAATGGGTTTCGATCAGCGGCAGATCGAAGCGGGGTATGGGGCGGCGCTTGCTGCTCATGATCGCCCCGTACCGCCAGGCGGAAAATCAGGTTTTCGCATCCTACATATCTCCGACAACGTATCCGATGCTATGGTAACAGGCTGTTGAGACCACGTAGCGGAGCATGACTCATGGCGGATTACGATTATCTGGTGATCGGCGGCGGCAGCGGCGGCGTGGCCACCGCTCGGCGGGCGGCCGAGTACGGCGCCCGGGTACTGCTGATCGAGGCTGGCAGGCTGGGCGGCACCTGCGTCAATGTCGGCTGCGTGCCCAAGAAGGTGATGTGGTACGCCGCCAATATGGCCCACATGCTGGAGGACGCCGCTGGCTACGGCTACACCGTACACGGCCACGACTTCGACTGGAACCGGCTCAAGCGCGACCGCGACGCCTATATCGAGCGGCTCAACGGGATTTACGCCACCATGCTGGATCAGGCCGGCGTGACCCTGGTGCGCGGTTTCGCGCGGTTCGTCGATCACCGCACGGTCGAGGTCGACGGCCAGCAATACGCCGCGAAACACATCGTCATCGCCACCGGTGGCCGGCCCATCGTGCCCGATCTGCCGGGCGCGGAGCTGGGCATCACCTCGGACGGTTTCTTCGAACTGGAACAGCAACCCCGGCGGGTAGTGGTAGTCGGCGCCGGCTATGTGGCGGTGGAACTCGCCGGCGTGTTCCGCGGCCTGGGCTCGGAGGTCACCCTGGCGGTGCGTCGCGATCAGGCGGTGCGTTCCTTCGATGCCATGCTGCGCGAGGAGCTGATGACGCACCTGCGCGACAACGGCATCCGCATCCTGACCGGGACGCAGGTGGAGCATCTCAGCCGCCAGGACGACGGCAGCCTGCGGATCGCCTGCACCGGCAACCAGACCCTGGTCGCCGATGCCCTGCTCTGGGCGGTGGGGCGACGCGCCAATACCGACGATCTGAACCTGGCCGCCGCCGGGGTAGCGACCGATGAACACGGCGTGATCCCGGTCGATGCATGGCAGAACACCAACACAGCGGGTGTTTACGCCATCGGTGACCTTATCGGCCATCACGAGCTAACCCCGGTCGCCATCGCCGCCGGCCGCAAGCTGGCCGCCCGACTGTTCAACAACGAGCCGGACAGCAAGCTGGATTACGCTGACATCCCGACGGTGATCTTCAGCCATCCGCCGATCGGCATCGTGGGACTCACCGAGGAGCAGGCTCGCGAAGGCCACGCGGACACCAGGATCTACACCACCCGCTTCACCAGCCTGTACCACGCGCTCACCGAACACAAGCCCAAGACCGCGATGAAGCTGATCTGCGCCGGGCCGGAGGAGAAGGTGGTCGGCTGCCACATCATCGGCGAAGGCGCCGACGAGATGCTGCAAGGCTTCGCCGTGGCCATCAGGATGGGCGCCACCAAGCGCGACTTCGACAACACCGTGGCGATCCACCCGACCAGCGCGGAGGAGTTGGTGACCTTGCGCTGAGGCGATCGCGGGCCAGGATCGCGGTGACCTCGTGCGCGCCCTCGCCGCTTAATTCCGGGTCCGCTTTCACTTGACCAGAACATGATGGACCGATATGGACAACATGGACGGTATGGCCTGGCGAATCAGGATGAACACCACCCACGGATGTCCTTGCCCGTCTATCCTGTCCATCCCGTCCATCTTGTCTGTCTCGTCCATTCGAGCACTCTAACCAAGGGACCTCTGCCATGACAGAACCATCCGGCCGGGAGCCGCTGTTGCCGAAGCATGGGGGCTACCGGAAGCTGAAGAGCTTTCAGGTGGCGCAGTTGGCCTATGATGTCACGGTGCGGTTCTGCGACCGCTACATCGACCGGCGCAGCCGCACCCATGACCAGATGGTGCAGGCGGCTCGGTCCGGGGTTCAGAATATCGCCGAAGGAAGCGTGGCGAGCGGCACGTCGAAGAAGATGGAACTGAAGCTGACCAATGTGGCCAAGGCCAGTCTCGAAGAACTGCGCCTCGACTACGAGGATTTCCTGCGCCAGCGGGGGCTGCCGCTGTGGGCACCGGACGATCCGCGCCGGAAGGCGCTGGTGGCGCGGCGCTGCGCAACGGCTGACGAGGTGGCCGTGTGGGTCAAGGAGCATGGACTGGATGGACCGGATGGACGAGTTGATGGACCGTCCATGAAGTCCCTTCGTCCATTCG
>CAYMHN010000140.1:0-8176 GCA_964390235.1 uncultured Candidatus Competibacteraceae bacterium | reverse complement strand
CGAGCGAGCCCTGGCTGTTCGTGATCGATCGCGAGGGTGTGGTCCGCACCGCGATCGAGGGCGCCTTCAGCGTCCCCGAGCTTGAGCGGGCCGTCTCCCAGGTTGCCAGCTGACGCGCGCCGCCCGGCCAGTCGGTACAACTACCGCCGGATGGCGCAGTCGGATGAACTGCTCGTCATGCTGGCCTCGGAGACCAGCCCGTCGGCCGTCAGGGCTAGCAGCCTGGCACGCAGATCATCGGCCACCGAATCCCGTAGCCGGCCGAAATAGCCGGTCAGCGTCAGCTCGAAACCGGCGCATTGACGCAGCACCCGTTGTCGGTAGACAAAACCGGTCCATTCATCGAACTCGACCTCTACCCGTTCGACGCTGTAGGCGTTGAACGCCAGTATCCGAATCCCCGGACAACCACCCACGTCGGTGGACGGGGCGGACCGAGTCGGAACGGGCTCGCGGGATTGCATCCGTTCCAGCAGCTCGAGTTCGCCAGGCCGCAGACCCTGCGGTGCATCGGCGCCCTGCTGATAAAGCTCGATATTGAGCGACTCGCCCTCGGCACAGGACCGGTCACTGAACAGTACACCGCCAGCCTCATCGAGGCAGCGAAACACCTGGGCATGGGCTGCGCTGGTCAGGGCGAGCAGCAGGATGGGCAGGTATCGGATCATCCGCAAGGGTGGTAGCAGTGATTCTTGATTGGACGGCGGGAGCGGCTCTCCGGTTCACAAACGGCTGATCACCCTGCCGGAGACGATCTGAAAGCGCACGATCAGCATCGCCGAGGCCGTGACCGTACCGAGCAGTATGGCCTGGACCAGGCCGGGTGCGCCGCCCTCCCAGCGGACCCCGAGCAGATAACCCGCCGGGATCATCACCATCCAGAAGGCGATCAGAAACAGCCCGGTCGCCGGCCAGACATCGGCCGCACCGCGCAGCGCGCCGTTGAGCACCGCCTGTAGTCCGTCCGGCACCAGCACCAGGGCGGTTACCAACAAGGCAGCGACGGCCAGCCGCGTCACCTCCGGGTCGTCGGTGTAGATCGCCACCAATGCGGCGGGATACAGATAGAACAGCACGGAGAAGCAGAACAGCACGATGATCACCAAGCCGACGGCCACCCAGCCGGCGACCCGAATCCCGGCGTGATCCGCCCGCCCGACCGCATTGCCGACCCGGATGCTGGCCGCCGTGGTAAACCCCTGGGCGCACATGAACACCAGGGCGATCATGGTCATCACGATCTGATAGGCGGCAACCTGGGCCGTCCCCAGCAGACCGGCGAACAGGATCATGGTCGAGAACGCGCCGGATTCCAGCCCCTGGGTGATGGCCATGGGGTAGCCGATGCGCTGCATGATGCGACTCAGGCGACGGGCATCGCGCAGCGGGCCGGCTATGCCGTAGCGGACCCGGTCGATCCGCAGCAGCACATAGGCCAGTATGACCAGGAACATGAACCACCGTACCAGGCTGGTAGCCAGCGCCGCGCCCTCGGCGCCCATGGCCGGCAGACCCCAGTGACCATAGATCAGCAGCCAGTTGAGAAACCCGTTCAGGAAATTGGCCAGCAGCATGATCACCACGCCGGCCTGCGGTCGGCCTATGCCCTCCAGAAACAGCGTGGTGGCGAGAAACAGCAGCATGGCGGACAGGCTCCAGCCCAGCACCACCATCACCCGGCCGCCACCCGCGGCCAGATCGGCCGACTGTCCGGTGGCAAGCAGAAACCACTCGCCTCCGTACATCAGGGCCATCTGGATCAGTCCGTAAATCAATGCCTGGATCAAGGCCACCCGCCAGATCGAGCCGCAGTCCTCGGGCCGTCCGGCGCCTTCGGCCTGGGCGGTCAACACCACGGTGCCGAGCAGCAGGCCGATACCGATCAGCAGCACGAAGATCTGCGGCGCCATGGCGATGCCGTAATAGGCCAGCTGGTCCGCGCCGGCACGGCCGGTCATGGCGGTATCGACCACCGCCAGCAGCAGAACACCGGCGCGCGACAGCATAACCGGCAGGGCCAGGCGCAGGGTGCGAACGATGTGCTCGTACAGATTACCGGGCGGTGGACCCGCAGAGGGTGAAACCGGGCTTGGCGTCATTACTCTTTCAGTCCGTCAAGCCCGGCGCTTACCCCGCAACCGGATGGTTGCGGGGTGGGGTAGCTCAGTAAAGCGGAATGGTGACGGTGACGTTGGCGCTGTCGGTTCCGCCCCGACCATCGCTGATCGTATAGCCGAAGCGGTCGGTGCCGCGGAAGCCTGCTGCCGGCGTATACAGTATCCGGTCGTTCTGGATCGCAGCGGTACCGTTCTGCGGCGCAGTCACGCTGACGATGGTCAGCGGATCGCCGTCGGGATCGAAGTCATTGGCCAGCACGTCAATCAGCACCGGGGTATTGCGGTTGGTGACGGCACGATCATCGTTGGCCACCGGTGGCCGGTTGGCGGCGACCACGGTTACCGTGACCATGGCGCTGGCCTCGCCGCCCTGGCCGTCGCTGATGGTGTAGCTGAAGCTGTCAACACCGACGAAGTCCGGGTTCGGCAGGTAGGTGATGTTGTTGCCGTTGTTGATCACCTGTCCGCTGCTGGCCATGCCGACCGCGATGATGGTCAGCGGATCGCCGTCGGGATCGAAGTCGTTGGCCAGTACGTCGATCACCACCGGGGTATTGCTATCGGTGATGCTGCTGTTGTCATTGGCGACCGGCGGGCGGTTGAGGAAGGTCGGTTCGCCGGTTTCCGTGGTGACGCGGGTCTCCTGCAACTGGTAGGTATCGACCGTGCGCTTGTGTTCGGCCGGGTTGCGCAGGGCGCGCTGGATCCAGACCGGTTCGGTGCGCAGTTCCATCACCGCCGGCACGGCCAGCTCGCCGGCAGTGGTGACACCGATGTCCACCCGCCGGTTGCGGCGCCGGCTTTCCTCGGTGGCATTGGAATAGCGCGGCTCCAGTTCACCCCGCCCGGAGGTCTGCATCCGGGCGGCGGGAATGCCCCGGGCGACCAGGAAATCCCGCACCGCGGCGGCGCGGCGTTCGGACAGGCCCTGGTTGTAGTCCACGGAACCGATATTGCAGGTATGGCCGACGATCTCTATCGGACTGAGCAGTTCGGCTTGCAGCAGCTGCTCGGCCAGCTGGTTGAGGCTGGCTTGCGCCTCCGGGCGTAGCTCGGCCCGGTCGAAATCGAAAAAGGTATCGGTGTCCAGGCTGATGTCGTTGCGTACCGCCGGTGCCGCCGCCGCGACCGGTACCCTGGCCGGGCGGTAGCCGGGTCCGCCGAAGTCGTAGCGGTACTGGATGCCGGCACGGGTATTGTTCCGATCACCCCGCACCGGATCATCGGCATCATAGTAGGATGCGTACAGGGCCAGGCTGTGTGGGCTGTCGACGAAGAACTTCTCGCCCATCAGCGAAGCGGTGATCTGGCGGGCCGAGCCATCGCCCCACTCGTAATCCAGACCGGCCTGGACTCGAATCAGGGGTTCGGGATAGAAGCGTCCCGCGCGTACGCCGACTCCGTAGTCCCAGGCGCGTTCGTAGATCTCGGTCAGGGTGGTGGTGGTGATCGGTTGTACGAACGGCCGTCCGTCGGGGGTGACGTCTTCAAGGAAATCGACCGACTGGCTGCTGGTCGCGGAGATCGCGCGGCGGCCGGTGATCCGGTGCGAGAAGTTGATATTGCCGAAATAGGCCGCGCGTTCCATGCCCCAGCCCAGGGTTAGCTTCCGGTCCTGCTCCGTGTTCTGGTCGAAGGCCAGGAACAGCTTGTGGACCGTGCCGGCACCGCTGTCCAGATCGCCGTGAAACCAATGGTAGCCGAGCTTCAGGCCGCCGGCGTCGTCGTCGGCCAGCCAGGCGTTGCCCAACCAGGCACTGTCCGGCTGTTCGGCGAAGATCTGCAGGAACTCGCCATACAGCTTGAACTTGGAGTCATAGCCGATGCCGAGCCGCAAACTTTCCCCGACATAGGACAACTGATTGACTGCTTGCTCGGCTTCGGTCACGGTGCCATCCTGCTGAGCGTGGGCGCTACCGAGTAGCAAGGCGGTAAATAAGGTCAACAGACGGACATTGGCCATGGCACCATACCTCTTCCAGTGGGATGTTGTTGTGGAGCGACCACGGTGTATCATTCAAGATAGTAACATTATTTCACGATCTTGCCAGGGTGAAATTTGCGGGGTATTGATGGTGAACCGACGTTTGCGAGGGTACGGAGCGATTCGATTCGGAGCTTGGTTGCTGGCGTCATTGGGGGCGGCCGCCTTGGCCAATCCCCTGATCGTCGGCGACGAGGATTTCCACCCGCGCGATCCGGCCAGGGAGGATCTGGGGCGATTATTGTTCTTCGACAAGGTGCTGAGCGGCAATCGGGATACGGCCTGTGCCACCTGCCATAATCCCTTGCTTGCCGGTGCCGATGGAGCTTCCCTGACCCTGGGGGCCGGTGGGCGCGGTTTCGGACCCATGCGCCATCGCCCGGCCGACCATCCGGACATCATTCATCTGCTGCCGCGCCACACCCCGGCCCTGTTCAATCTGGGTGCCCGCGAATTCGACACCCTGTTCCACGACGGCCGGCTTGCCGCCCTGGACGATGGTTTTCTGAACAGTGACGGGGTTCCCCTGCCGACCGGCTTGGACAATATCCTGGCCGCCCAGGTAATGCTGAACGTGTTGTCGATCCAGGAGATGGCCGGCGCGATCGGCTCCAATCCGATCGCCGACGCAGTGCTGGTCGAGCAGCCCGAACTGGCCTGGGAACTGCTGGCTCGGCGTTTGCGCGAAATCCCGGAGTATGTCGAGCGCTTCCAGGCCGCTTTCGAGGATATCGAACAGCCGGAAGATATCAATCTGGTCCATGCCGCCAATGCCATCGCCGCTTTCGAGGCGACCGCCTTTCGCTGCACCGAGGCACCGTTCGATCAGGCGCTGCACGGAGACTTCGACGTCATCAGTCCGCTGGCCTGGCAAGGTGCCGAGTTGTTTTTCAACCAGTTGGGCTGTAGCGACTGCCACAGCGGGCCGTTCCAGACCGACCATCGGTTCCACGCCCTGGCGGTACCGCAGATCGGCCCCGGCCGGGGGGACAACCAGCCTGGCTATTTCGACGGCCTGGACGATTTCGGCCGCGAGCAGGTCACCCGCGATCCGGCCGACCGGTTCCGCTTCCGCACCCCCAGTTTGCGCCAGGTGGCGCTGACCGGCCCTTGGGGACACAGTGGCGCTTTTGCCAGTCTGGAGGCCATGGTCCGGCATCATTTCGATCCGCGGGCCAGTCTGGAAGCTTACGATCACGCACAGACCCGCTTCCCGGCCGGCACCCTGGAGCCGGATCGCGATCTGGCCGTGCAGAACGACCCGCAGCGCCTGCTGGCCATCGCCGCTGCCGCCGAGTTGCCGGCGCGTGAGGTCGGCGACGAGGATATCCGGGCATTGGTGGTCTTTCTGCGCGAGGCGCTGACCGATCATCACTGCATGGAGCGGCTGCACGGTCTGGTACCCGACCGGGTACCTAGCGGATTACCTCTGGCTGATTGAGCATTCGGTGCTGTGAGCCGGCCGCCGGCTCGTGCTACGCTCACCGGCATGATCACCATCGACTTGCCAACATGACCGAAATCGCCTTGCACCAACTGGCGCGACTGTCCGCCGAGCAGCGCGCCGCCCTGCTGCGCCGCACCGAATCCGATCTGGGGACGTACCTGGACGGCGCGCGGTCGATCATCGACACGGTGCGCCGCGACGGCGACGCCGCCCTGGTCCGCTTCGCCCGCGAGTTCGACCGGGCCGAGTTCGACGCCGCCACGCTGCGTGCCTCGGAAGCCGACTTCGAACAGGCCCGGGCGCGGCTGGCCCCGGTCGTCGTCGAAGCCATCGAGTACGCGATAGACAATATCCGCCGCTACCACGAGGCCCAGAAACCCGAGGAGATGTGGCTCAAGGAGATCCGTCCCGGGGTATTGGTTGGCGAGAAGTGGCTGCCCATTCCCTCGGTGGCGCTGTACGTGCCACGCGGCAAGGGTGCCTTCCCCAGCATGGTGATGATGAGCGCGGTGCCGGCCGTGGTGGCGGGGGTGGAGCGCATCATCATCGTCACTCCGCCGGGGCCGGACGGCGGGTTCGACGATGCCACCTTGGTGGCGGCACGGATCGCCGGGGTCGAGGAGGTCTATAAATGCGGCGGCGCCCAGGCGGTGGCAGCGGTGGCCTATGGCACCGAGACCGTGCCGAAGGTGGTCAAGATCGTCGGTCCTGGCAGTCCCTGGGTGGTGGCGGCCAAGCGACTGCTGGCCGAGGTCATCGATCCTGGCACCCCGGCCGGACCCAGTGAATCCATCATCCTGGCCGATGCCCACGCCAACCCGCGCTTGGTGGCCCTGGACCTGATCATCGAATCGGAGCACGGACCGGATTCCTCGGCCTGGCTGGTGACCGACAGCGCGCAACTGGCGGCGACCGCTCGGGCTGCGATACCCGGCTACTGGAAGCGCATGGACGCGCAGTGGGCCGGTCATTCCGCCGCCGTGCTGGGCGGTTCCCAGGGCGGCATCGTGGTGGCTCGTGACATGGAGGAAGCGATAGCTTTCGTCAACGACTATGCGCCCGAGCATTTGCAGATACTGACCCGCGAGCCGTTCGCGATCCTGGGTTTGATCAGAAACGCCGGCGAGATTCTGCTCGGCGAGCATACCCCCTCGGTGCTGGCCAATTACCTGCTCGGTCCCAACGCCATTCTGCCCACCGGAGGTGCAGCGGTAACCGCCTCGGCACTGTCGGTGTTCGATTTCATGAAGCGGTCCTCGATCGGCCATGTCACCGAGCGCGGTTATCCGGAAGTGGCCCACTACACCCGGATACTGGCCGAGTACGAGGGTTTCGACGGACATGCCAACGCGGTCTCTGATCTGCGTACCCTGGCCCGCGGGACGGGGAACTGAACCGCGATAGCGGGTCGAAACCTGCACATCACAGAACGACGCGACGGTTTATCATGAGCAACCAACGGAAGAAGAAGATCTACAAGGTATTGTTCATCAACCAGGGCAAGGTGTTCGAGCTGTACGCCCGTAATGTCGGTCAAGGTGATCTCTATGGCTTCGTCGAGATCGAGGAACTGGTGTTCGGCGAGAAGACCTCGCTGGTGGTCGATCCCTCCGAGGAGCGGCTGCGCAGCGAGTTCGCCGGTGTCAGTCGCACTTTTCTGCCCATGCACTCGGTGATCCGCATCGATGAGGTCGAGCAAGAAGGCACCAGCAAGATTCGTTCGAGTGGTGAGGCCGGCGACAATATTGCCCCCTTCCCGCAAGTCGTGTACGGTCCGCCGAGGTCCAAGGAGTAAGCCGGGATGAGCGAGACCCCCGTGGGCGCCGCCCTGCTGATCATCGGCAATGAAATCCTCTCCGGTCGCACCCGGGATGTCAATCTGGCCCATGTCGCCAAGACCCTGAACGAAGTCGGGGTGCGGCTCCTGGAAGCGCGGGTGATACCGGATATCGAAGCCGAGATCATCGCCGCGGTCAACGCCCTGCGCGCCCGCTACGACTATGTGATCACCACCGGCGGCATCGGCCCGACCCATGACGACATCACCGCCGAGTGCATCGCCAAGGCGGTGGGGCAGAGGTTGATCCGGAATCCCGAGGCGCTGCGCCGGCTGGAGGCACATTACGCCGAGGCCGGATTGCCGCTGACCGAGGCTCGGTTGCGCATGGCCAACACCCCGGAACACGCCGAGCTGATCAGCAATCCGATTTCCTCCGCGCCCGGTTTCCGGGTCGAGAACGTCTACGTCCTGGCCGGGGTGCCGCAGATCATGCAGGCCATGCTGGATGATGTGAAAGGCCGGCTCCGTGGCGGCCTGCCGATGCTGTCGTGCAGCGTGCTGTGCAATCTGGGCGAGGGCGTGCTGGCCGCCGGCCTGGGTGCCATCCAGCGGGACCATCCGGATGTCGAAATCGGCAGCTATCCTCGTTTCGCCGGTCCCGACGGCTTCCGGCTCAGTCTGGTGCTGCGCGCCACCGACCCGGCGCGGTTGGATGTGGCGACCGAGGCGGTCGCCGCCCTGGTGCGTGAGCTGGGCGGCGTGCCGCGCCGGCAAGCGGGCGGCGAAGAGCCGGAGGATACGTGAAGGAGTACCCGATGCTGGAGCATATGAGCGGTGCCGATTGGCAG
>CAYMHN010000139.1:0-8180 GCA_964390235.1 uncultured Candidatus Competibacteraceae bacterium | reverse complement strand
ACCGTCATGTAGCCGAGCTGCGAGAGCGTCGAGTACGCCACGACGCGCTTGATGTCGTTGCTGACGATGCCGAGGAAACCCATGAACAGCGCCGTCGTGCCGCCGATCACGATCACGAAGCTCAGCGCCGTCTCGGACAACTCGAACAGCGGCGACATGCGCGCCACCATGAAGATGCCGGCGGTGACCATGGTGGCGGCGTGGATCAGGGCCGAGATCGGGGTCGGGCCTTCCATGGAGTCGGGCAGCCAGACATGCAGCGGCACCTGGGCCGACTTGCCCATGGCGCCGATGAACAGCAGGATGCAGGCCAGGGTCAGGACCGACCAGTCGCTGCCCGGGATCACCCGCAGGGTGGCATCGGCCTGCGCCGGCGCGGCCGCGAACACCTCGGCGTAATCCAGGCTGCCCAGATACATGACGATGACGGCGATACCGAGCAGAAAGCCGAAATCTCCCACCCGGTTGACCAGAAAGGCCTTGAGGTTGGCGTGGATGGCCGTGGGCCGGGTATACCAGAAACCGATCAGCAGATAGGACACCAGGCCGACAGCTTCCCAGCCGAAGAACAGCTGCAGGAAGTTGTTGGCCATCACTAGCATCAGCATGCTGAAGGTGAACAGCGAGATGTAGCTGAAGAAGCGCTGATAGCCGGGATCGTCGGCCATGTAGCCGATGGTGTAGATGTGCACCATCAGCGACACGAAAGTCACCACGGCGATCATGACGGCGGTCAGATTGTCGACCAGAAAGCCGATCTCCATGCGCAGCCCGCCGACCACCGCCCAGGTGTAGAGGCTCTCGTTGTAGATCCCGGCCCCGTCGAACACATGGTGCTTGAGCACGATCAGGCTGAGCAGGAACGACAAGCCGACGCCGATGATGGTCACCCAGTGGGCGCCGGCGCGACCGATCCGCCGACCGAACAGGCCGGCGACGATGGCCCCGATCAGAGGAAACAGGACGATCCAGAGATACACCTGTGCCATCGGCTCAACCCTTCATCAGATTCAGGTCTTCGACATTGATGGTCTGCCGGGCGCGGAACAGTACCACCAGGATGGCCAGTCCTATGGCCGCCTCGGCGGCCGCCACGGTGAGGATGAAGAATACGAATACCTGCCCGGCGGTGTCCTCCAGGAACCGGGAGAAGGCGATGAAGTTGAAGTTGACCGCCAGCAGCATCAACTCGATCGACATCAGCAGCACGATGACATTCTTGCGGTTGATGAAGATCCCGGCGATGCTCAGACAAAACAGTATGGCGGCCAGTATCAGATAATCGGTCAACGTGATCATTATCCCCCCGGTAATGCGTAATCCAGTGTCCGGACCTCTTGGCCCGGGCGTCAGGTTTTCTTGTCGGCGCTCATGCTGACCAGGCGCACCCGATCGCGCCGGTCCACGGCGATCTGGCGGACCGGGTCCTGGTATTTGGTCTCCGGCCGGCGGCGCAGGGTCAGGGTGATCGCGGCGATAATGGCGACCAGCAGGATCACGGCGGCGATCTCGAACGGGTAGACATAGACCGTGTACAGCACGCTGCCCAGCTCCTTGGTGTTGCTGTACTCCGCGCTGTAGCGTACCAGCTGGTAGTCGGCGAAGTACCGGCCGCCGACCACCAGGACCATTTCGAAGACGATGACGAAGCCCACCAGGACCGCCACCGGCAAGTAGCGGGTGAAACCCTCGCGCAGCGGCGCGATGTTGATATCCAGCATCATCACCACGAACAGAAACAGTACCATCACCGCGCCAACGTAGACCAGCACCAGGGCGATGGCCAGGAACTCGGCCTCCAGCAGCAGCCACAGGGCCGCGCTGTTGAAGAAGGCCAGCACCAGGAACAGCACCGCGTGCACCGGATTGCGCACGGTGATCACCCGCACGGCGGCGAACACCAGCACGATGGCGAACACATAGAACAGGAATTTCTCGAAACCCATCGATCGGGTATCCAGGTCAGCGGTAGGGAGCGTCAGCCGCGCGGTCGGCGGCGATCTGGGCTTCGTACTTGTCACCGATGGCCAGCAGTTTCTCCTTGGTCATGATCTGCTCGCCGCGATTCTCGAAATGGTAGTCATGGATGCGGGTCTCGACGATGGAATCCACCGGACAGGCTTCCTCGCAGAAACCGCAGTAGATGCACTTGAACAGGTCGATATCGTAGCGAGTGGTGCGTCGGGTGCCATCCTCGCGCTCCTCGGAGTCGATGGTGATGGCCAGCGCCGGACAGACCGCCTCGCACAGCTTGCAGGCGATGCAGCGCTCCTCGCCGTTCGGGTAGCGGCGCAGGGCGTGCAGGCCGCGAAAACGCGGCGACTGCGGGGTGCGCTCCTCGGGAAACTGGATGGTGAATTTTCGGGAGAACAGATAGCGGCCGGTAAGCCGCATGCCCTGCAACAGTTCCCAGAGGGTGAAGGTCTTGAAGTAATGGCGAATGCTGTGCATGACAATACGCTCCGCTCAGTCGAACCAGGGCGGCAGGCCGACCAGGATCAGGCCGCCCAGCACGAAGATCCAGACCAGGGTCACCGGAATGAACACCTTCCAGCCCAGCCGCATGATCTGATCGTAGCGGTAGCGCGGGAAGGTGGCCCGGAACCACAGAAAGAAGAACACCATCGCGGCGGTCTTCAGGATGAACCAGTGCGGACCGGGTTCGCCGATGATCGGAATCCCCTCGAACGGCGACAGCCAGCCGCCCAGAAACATCACCGCCGCCAACGCTCCGATCAGGATCATATTGGCGTATTCGGCCAGGAAGAACACAGCGAAGGCCGTGCCGGAGTACTCGACGTGAAACCCGGCGACGATTTCGGATTCGCCCTCGGCCACGTCGAACGGCGCCCGGTTGGTCTCGGCCACCCCGGATACGAAATAGACCACGAACAATGGCAGCAGCGGCAGCCAGAACCAGTGCAGCAGGCTGCCCTGCTGGGCGCGCACGATCTCACCCAGATTGAGGCTGCCGGCGGCCATCAGCACCCCGACCAGGGCGAAGCCCATGGCGATCTCGTAGGCCACGATCTGGGCCGCTGAACGCATGGCACCGAGAAATGCGTATTTGGAGTTCGAGGCCCAGCCGGCGATGATCACCCCGTAGACGCTCAGCGAAGTCAGCGCCAGCAGATACAGCAGGCCGGCATCGAGATCGGCCAGCACCATGCCGTCGTCGAACGGAATCACCGCCCAGGCCGCCAGCGCCGGACCGATGGCCAGCATCGGCGCGATCACGAACAGGGTCCGGTTGGCGCCGGTGGGGACGATGACTTCCTTGAACAGCAGCTTGAGCACATCGGCAAAGGGCTGCAACAGCCCCTGGTAACCGACCCGATTGGGGCCGATACGCACCTGCATGGCGCCGATCACCCGTCGCTCGGCATAGGTCAGATAGGCGACGGCCAGGATCAGCGGCACGATCACGGCCACGATCTTGGCCGTAATCACGATCAGCGTCAGCAAGGTTTCCATGCTCGATCCATTCTATGCTCTTGGTCAGTACTCAGGCCGCGCTCAACTCTACCGGACCGATGGCCGGCCCCAATTCCACGCTATCGACCAAGCCGGCCGGCAGCCAGATGCAACCATCGGCGATGCCGTCATCCAGCACCAGGGGCAGCTCGGCTTCGTAACCATTCTGCCGGACCCGCGCGCGACCCGCATTGTGCACGCCCAACCGCCGTGCCAGGCCGCGGTTGATGCGGATGCGGGCGGGTTCCGCCAGCGGCGTCTGTTGCAGCGGCTAGGAACGGCGCACCAAGGCATCGACGGCATAAATCGGCACCTCGCCCGTCCGCCACAGCGCGTCGCTGGCAGGGACCGCGAAGTCGGCCGCCGACAAGCGCTGATTGTCCGGCCGCACGGCCGCGCACAGGGACTGGAGTTCGGTCATGACCTGCCCCGCGTCCAGGTAATCGAAGCCAGCGATCTGCAACCGGTTGCCCAGTACCCGCAACACTTTCCAGCCGGGCCGGGCGGCGCCGGGGGGCTGACAGGCCCCCTGGAAACTCTGCCAGCGCCCTTCGGCATTCACATAGGTTCCCGCCGTCTCGGTGAACAGCGCCGTGGGCAGGATCAGATCGGCATTGTCACGCCCGGCAAAAGGGCTTAGTGACAGTACGAAGTCCGCCTGGCGGACGGCTTCCAGCGCTGCGGAGCCGGCCCAGCAGTCGAATTCCGGCTCCACGCCGCCGATCAGCAGATAGGCCTTGCGCGGCTGCTCCAGCATGGTCCGGGCATCAAGACCCGACGCTTCCAGCGACTGTCCCCCCGGACCGCGATGGGGCACGGCGCCGGCCAGCCAGGCGCCCACAGCATTGGCGCCGTCGGTCAGATAGCCGAGCACGGCGCCGCTCCGGCCGGCGATGAATACCGCCAGCGCTCGCAGCAGGCCGAACCCGGGGTGCATGAAGGCCTGATTACCGAGCAATACGGTAGCGGTCTTGCCCGCCCGCAGCTGCTCCGCCATGGCGCGTGCCGTATCGTCGATCTTGGCCGAGCGGATCAGCGGGTTCAGATTGTCCGGTATCTCCGCCTGGTCGGCCAGCACCCGGGCGATCGCCGCCAGCGTCTCGATCATGCCCCCCGGATCGGCGATCCGTTTGGCCGTCAGGGGAAACCGGAAATCGAAATCCCGCGAATTGATCGCCATCACCGCCGCACCCTTGAGCGCCGCCTTGCGCAGACGGTGACCAGCCAGCGGCTGCTCCATGCGGATATTGGAGCCGATCAGCAGCGCGGCATCGACCTGCTCCAGCTCGGCGAGGCTCTGCCCCAGCCAGGGAAATACCGGGTCGGCGGTCGGATCCGAACAATCCCCCTGGCGCAAACGGTGATCGATATGGGTGATGCCCAGACCCCGGGCCAGCTTCTGGGTCAGGTACAGCTCCTCCAGCGTGGCCGAGGGCGATACCAGCACGCCCACGGCGTCGGCGCCATGCTGATCGATGATCCGGCGCAGGCCGTCGCGGGCCTGATTCAGGGCCTCATCCCACTCCAACTCGCCATGTTGGCGGGACCGAGGCACCAGCACTCGATCCTCGCTGTACAGGCCCTCGCAGCTGTAGCGGTCGCGGTCGGCCAGCCAGTGCTCGTTGACCGCCTCGTTGGTGCGCGGCACGACCCGCATCACCCGACCGCGGATGGTGTGAACATACAGATTCGAACCCACGGCGTCATGCGGGGCGATGGTGGCATGCTGGACATATTCCCAGGAGCGCCCGGTATGGCGGGCCGGCTTGTTGACCAGTGCGCCGACCGGACACAGGTCGATCACATTGCCGGACAACTCGGAGCTGATGCTAGCGGCGATGTAGGTGCCGATCTCCATGTGCTCGCCGCGGCCGGTAGTGCCTAGCTCGCGCAGGCCGGCGATCTCCTCGCCGAAGCGCACGCAGCGGGTGCAATGGATGCAGCGAGTCATCTCGGTGCGGATCAGCGGTCCCACGTCCTGGTCACGGACCGCGCGCTTGCCCTCGGCGAAGCGGGAGATGCCCTCGCCGTAACCCATGGCCACGTCTTGCAGTTCGCACTCCCCCCCCTGATCGCAGATCGGGCAGTCCAGGGGATGATTGATCAGCAGGAACTCCATGGTGCCGCGCTGGGCGTCCAGCGCCCTGGCCGAGCGGGTCCAGACCTTCATCCCGCCCATCACCGGGGTGGCGCAGGCCGGCAAGGGCTTGGGCGCCTTCTCGACCTCGACCATGCACATCCGGCAATTGGCCGCGATCGACAGCTTGGGGTGATAGCAGAACCGCGGCACGTAGACGCCGGCGGCATCGGTCACCTCGATCAGCATGGCGCCCTTGCGGGCTTCCAGCGGCTCACCGTTGACTTCGATCCTGACCCATTCTTCGCTCATGCTTGCTCGCGTCGGGTGTGATTCATGATCAGGCCGCGATCCGCGGCGCGCCCTCGACCAGGCTGCGGCCGTGTTCGATGTAATACTCGAACTCGTACCGGTAGTGCTTGAGAAAGCTCTGTACCGGCATGGCCGCGGCATCGCCCAGGGCGCAGATGGTGCGACCCATGATCCGCCCGGCGGCGGCGTCCAGGGTATCCAGGTCCTCCATCCGACCCTTGCCCTCGATGATCCGGGTCAGCATGCGGTACAGCCAGCCGGTGCCCTCGCGGCACGGAGTGCACTGGCCGCAGGACTCGGAATAATAGAACCGCGAGATGCGTTGCAGCATGCGCACCATATCGGTGGTCTCGTCCATCACCACCACGGCGCCCGAACCCAGCATCGAACCGGCCTTCTGGATGGCATCGTAGTCCATACTGGTCTTGAGCATCACCTCGCCCGGCACCACCGGCACCGAGGAACCACCCGGAATCACCGCCTTGAGCCGACGACCCTTCCACACTCCGCCGGCCAGTTCCAGCAGTTCGCTGAATGGCATCCCCAAGCCGACCTCGAAGTTGCCCGGCTGCTCGACATGGCCGGAGACCGAGAAGATCTTGGTGCCGCCGGCGTTCTCGGTGCCCAGCGCCTTGAACCACGCGGCGCCGTTGCGGATGATGGCCGGCACCGAGGCCAGGGTCTCGGTGTTGTTGATGGTGGTCGGCTTGCCGTACAAACCGTAACTGGCCGGAAACGGCGGCTTGAAGCGCGGTTTGCCGGGCTTGCCTTCCAGCGACTCCAGCAGCGCGGTTTCCTCGCCACAGATATAGGCGCCGGCGCCCAGCGTGCCGTGCAGCTCGAAATCGATGCCCGAGCCCTGGATGTCGCGCCCCAGCAAGCCGGCCTCGCAGGCCTCGGCCAGGGCGGTCTCGAAACGCCGATAGGGCAGATCCAGCCATTCGCCGCGCAGGTAGTTGTAGGCCACGGTGGCCCCCATGGCGAAGCCGGCGATGGCCATGCCTTCGACCAAGGCATGCGGATTGTAGAGCAGGATGTCGCGGTCCTTGCAGGTACCGGGTTCGGACTCGTCGGAATTGCAGACCAGGTACTTCTGCACCGGGGACTTACGGGGCATGAAACTCCACTTGATGCCGGCCGGGAACCCTGCCCCGCCGCGCCCGCGCAACCCCGAGGACTTGACTTCGTCGAGCACCTGCTCGGGCGTCAGTTCGCCGGCCAGGATCCGTTCCCAGGCCTGGTAACCGCCGGTCTTGCGGTAGGTAGCCATGGACCAGGGCTGATCGTGAGCCAGGGTGGCATAGCAGACTTCATTGGCCATCGCTTACTCCAGCTTGTCCAGAATGTCGTCGACCATCGCGGGGGTCAGGTTCTCATGATACACATGATCGACCTGCATCATCGGGGCAAACGAGCAGGCCGCCAGGCATTCCTCCTCCGGTTTGAGATAGAACTTGCCGTCCGGGGTGGACTCGCCGGTCTTGATACCTAGTTTCTTCTCGATGTAGTCGCGGATCTCGTAGCCCCCGCGCAGCAGGCAGGAGATGTTGGTGCAGACCGAGATGCTGTGCCGGCCGACCGGCCGGGTTTCCAGCATCGAATAGAAGGTACCGACCTCGTATACCGCGATCGGCGGCAGGTCCAGATACTCGGCCACCGCATCCATCAGCGCCGGAGTCAGATAACCGCCGTTCTCGTGCTGGACGATGCGTAGCGCGGCCAGCACGGCCGAACGCTTGTGCTCGGGTGGATACTTGACGATCCAGCGGTCGATCTCCTCGCGGGCATGTTCCGACAACCGGGTCTCGGCTTCACTCATCAGCGGTCGATCTCCCCGAACACGATATCCTGGGTACCGATGATGGCCACCACATCGGCCAGCATATGGCCTTGCGCCATCTCGTTCATCGCGCCCAGATGGGCGAAACCCGGCGCCCTCACCTTGACCCGGTAGGGCTTGTTGGCACCATCCGAAATCAGGTACACGCCGAACTCGCCCTTGGGGTGTTCGATGGCGGCATAGGTCTCGCCGGCCGGCACGCAATAGCCCTCGGTGAACAGCTTGAAGTGGTGGATCAGCGCTTCCATGTCGTGTTTCATCACTTCGCGCCGCGGCGGCACCACCTTGGGCTCGTCCGGCATGATCGGGCCCGGGTTGGCCCGCAGCCAGTCGATGCACTGGCGGATGATGCCGTTGCTCTGGCGCATCTCCTCGATGCGCACCAGGTAACGATCGTAGCAGTCGCCGTTGACCCCCACCGGAATGTCGAACTCCAGCTGGTCATAGACCTCGTAGGGCTGTTTCTTGCGCAGATCC
>CAYMHN010000138.1:0-8193 GCA_964390235.1 uncultured Candidatus Competibacteraceae bacterium | reverse complement strand
ACGAGCACGCCCGCGGTGGCGCCGATGGAACCCGGACCGCCGATCGAGGTTCCTAGTCTGCCGGAGACGGATCCGGTCGAGAACAGTTCCGAAAGTACCATTGCTCTGATCCAGCTGGAATTGAAGCGTCTGGGCTATACCATCGGGGCCATCGATGGTCAGCTCGGACCACAGACCCGGTCGGCGATCCGGGCGTTTCAGGCCGATCAGGCGCTGGTCGTCGACGGTGAACCTTCGGCCGCGCTGTTGCGCCAGCTGAGCGCCACCCAGGGTGACCGCCCGGCGATCCGCCGCGCCCCGGCGGACGGTGCTGGCGAATCCGACAACTGGCGGCGCTTGATGTGATCCAAGACCCGAATACCCTGAAATTGACGAGCGAGGCGTAATGATCAACCCCTTGTTGACGAAGCACCCCCTGCCGGCCTTCGATGCGATCCGCCCCGAGCATGTCGAGCCGGCCATCGACAGGGTCCTGGCCGACAACCGGGCCGAACTGGACGCGCTGCTGGCGGCCACCGAGCAGTACACCTGGGACAATCTGATCGCGCCCATAGAGGCCATGGACGACCGGCTCAACCGGGCCTGGTCGCCGGTCAGTCACCTGAATGCGGTGCTCAACAGCGAAGCGCTGCGCCAGGCCTATAATGCCTGCCTGCCCAAGCTCAGCGAATACGCTGCCGAACGCGGTCAGAACGAGCGATTGTACCGGGCTTATAGCCAGATCGCCGAAGGACCGGAGTACCGGCGGCTGGACGCCGCGCAGCGCAAGGTGATCGACAACGCCTTGCGCGATTTCCGGCTCGCCGGAGTGGCCTTGCCGGAAGCGGCCAAGTCCCGCTACAAGGCGATCATGCAGCGCCTGGCCCAGCTCGGCTCGCAGTTTCAGGACCAGGTGCTGGACGCCACCCAGTCCTGGGAAAAACCGGTCGCCGAGGAGTCGCGGCTGGTCGGCCTGCCCGAATCCAGCCTGGCCCTGCTGCGCCAGAACGCCGAGCGCAAGCAGCGGGAAGGCTGGCTGCTGAATCTGGAGTTTCCCTGCTATTTCGCGGTGCTCAATTACGCCGACGACCGCGCGCTGCGCCAGGAACTCTACACCGCCTACAATACCCGCGCCTCGGACCAGGGGCCGAATGCCGGGCAATGGGACAATGCCCCGGTGATGGAGGAGATCCTGGCGCTGCGGCATGAAGTCGCCCGGCTGTTGGGGTTCGCCGACTATACCGAGTACTCGCTGGCCACCAAGATGGCCGAATCCCCCGAACAGGTGCTGGGTTTTCTTGAAGACCTGGCGCGCCGCGCCAAACCACAGGCCGAACAAGATCTGGCCGAACTGGGCGACTTCGCCCGCGAGTACCATGGGGTGAGCGAGCTGGCGCCCTGGGACATTCCCTACTACTCGGAAAAGCTGCGCCAGCATCGCTACGAGATTTCCCAGGAAGAGCTACGGCCGTACTTTCCGGAGCCACGGGTGGTCTCCGGGCTGTTCGCGGTGGCGGAACGCCTGTTCGGCATCCGCTTCCAGCCGGACGCCGAACTGCCGGTCTGGCATCCGGAGGTGCGCGGCTACCGGGTGCTGGATGCCGATGGCCAGGCGCGCGGGCGTTTCTACCTCGATCTCTACGCGCGCAGCGGCAAGCGCGGCGGAGCCTGGATGGACAGCGCGGTCAGCCGGCGCCGGTCGGCGGAGGGCTTGCAGATCCCGGTGGCCTACCTGGTGTGCAATTTCACCCCACCGGTCGGCGACCGGCCGGCCTTGTTCAGCCATGACGAAGTGCAGACCCTGTTCCACGAGTTCGGCCACGGCCTGCACCACCTGCTGACCCGGATCGATCACACTCCGGTGGCTGGCATCCACGGCGTCGAGTGGGACGCGGTGGAATTGCCCAGCCAGTTCATGGAGAACTGGTGCTGGGCCCGCGAGGCCCTGGACCTGATCGCCGGCCAGGTCGATACCGGCGAGCCGATTCCCGAGACGCTCTACCAGCGGATGATCGCCGCCCGCAACTTCCAGTCGGCGATGCAGCTGGCCCGTCAGCTGGAGTTCTCTCTGTTCGATTTCCAGTTGCACCGCGACTACGATCCGGATCGCGGCGCCCGAGTACAGGAGACCCTGGAAGCGGTGCGCGCCAAGGTGGCGGTGATCCACCCGCCGGCCTGGAACCGCTTTGCCAACGGGTTTCTGCACATCTTCGCCGGCGGCTACGCGGCCGGCTATTACAGCTACAAATGGGCCGAGGTGCTGTCGGCCGACGCGTTCGCTCGGTTCGAGGAGCAGGGTGTCTTCGATTCCGCCAGCGGCGCGGATTTTCTCCACAACATCCTGGAGGTCGGTGGTTCGCGCGACGCCATGACCAACTTCAAGGCGTTCCGCGGGCGCGAGCCGAGCATCGAGCCCTTGTTGAGGCATAGCGGGATTGCGGCTGCCACCGGGTGTGGTGATCGAGAAGATCCTCACCTAGCTGGATGCGCAAGCGGCTGAGCCCGAAGCGGCGAGGTGGCCGCCCTGCCGGGCGCCGCCCCGACGCGAACTGTTCGACTGACCGGGATGACCGAGGTGGCGGCTGGCCGGAGCGTCGGCGTCACGGGGAAAAGCGCGCGCACGAACCGGCCATCGGGGTGGATTCGGGCGCCGTGATGCCGCTCAGAGGCCCATCGTGCGTCAGATTGACGCGCCCGATCGGTCGCCATGACGCCTGCGAGCAGACGGTCCGGTCGGAGGAAAAGGCGGTTTATCCGGCCTATACTCAAGCTGATCCGGCGCCAGCCGATCATGGACACCCTGCTGGACGGCTACGACGGCGCCGAACAGCGCCGCGCCATGGCGCTAGAGCGCTGAGCGGACACCATCCATGACTTACTGGAGAATCGCCATGCGTGCCCATGGTTTGTTGTCGAGGCCGTCGGGCTCCGTTTTGTCGATCGTCGTGCTGCTGGGTTGTCTGATGCTGGCCGGCTGCCTCGGTGATGACAACGACACGGCCCCGCCCGCGACGCCGTCGACCGAGCCGGTATTCACGCCGATCCTGTCGCGGATCATGGCCGAGCCGGTCGCGGTGCGCGGATCGGATCGACACTGGCATCTGGTCTACGAGCTGGAACTGCGCAACATCACCCCGGGCAACGCCGTGATCGAACGGGTCGATGTCCGCGATCCCGACCGGGACCAGCCACTGGCGACGTTCTCCGGCAGCGAGATCGCCGAACGCCTGCAAACCGGCGGTGTCGGTGCGTCGACCACCCAGCTGGGCGCGGCGCAGTTCGGGGTGTTGTATCTGCATCTGCGCTTTCCCGATCAGTCAGCGGTGCCGCTGGCGCTGGAGCATCGGGTGAGCGCGGCCTTCGATGCCGCTCCACCGGGGCAGGAGCAGAGCACTTCGGCCGGCGACATCGGCAATGTACTGCTGCCGCCGCCCGTGGTACTGGGACCGCCGTTGCGGGGCAGCGGTTACATCGCCGCCGATGGCTGCTGTCAGGCTACCCGCCATATCCGGGCCCTGCTGCCGCTGAACGGATCGTTCCGGCTCAGCCAGCGTTTCGCCATCGACTGGGAGCAGCTCGACGAGCAGAACCGCCTCTTCGTCGGTCCGCGCGAGGACCTGGAAAGTTACCACATCTACGGCCGGGAAGCGCTGGCGGTGGCCGACGCCGCCGTGGTGGTGGCGGTGGACGGCCTGCCCGACATCACACCCGGCGCGCTTCCGGATTCGATCAACCCGGCCGAGGCCGACGGCAATCATGTGATCCTCGATCTCGGCAACGGCGCCTACGTGCTCTACGCCCATCTGCAACCGGGCAGTGTGCGGGTCGCTGTCGGCAATGTGGTGCGGCGCGGCCAGGTGCTGGGTCTGGTCGGCAATTCCGGCAACACGCTTGCCCCGCATCTGCATCTGCATATCATGGATGCACCCTCTGGGCTGGTGGCCAACGGTTTGCCCTATGTATTCGACCGCTATCGGATCACCGGCATCGATCTGGCTGGAACGGACGATTTCGACCATGCCGAAGCCACCGGCGAGCCGGCCACCATCACTCCGATCAACCCGCCCAGCCAGCACGAGAACGAACTGCCGTTGGACCTGACGGTGGTCTACTGGCTCAACGACTGAACAAGGATACCGATCATGACACTCGCTCGACTGCCCGGCTGCGTCGCCCTGGCGCTGCTGCTGACCGCCTGTGGCGGCGATGACGACGACCCGGCGCAATTCAGCGACCGGACCCTGCGCGATCTCGACACCACCCTGGAGACGCTGTTCGCCGAGTACGACATCCCCGGCGTCAACGCCGGCCTGTGGGTGCCGGGCGTTGGTACCTGGACCCGTTCGCTGGGCGTGGCCGATATCGACAATGGCGCGCCGATGCGCTTCGATCAGCATGTGCGCATCGGCAGTGTCACCAAGACCTTCACCGTCACCCTGATCCTGCAACTGCACGACGAGGGGCTGCTCCATATCGACGATCCGCTCGCCAGGTATTTCGACACCAACCCCGACAGCGACCGGATCACCCTGGACAACCCCATCCCCAATGCCGAGCGGATCACGCTGCGCAACCTGGCCAACATGACCAGCGGTCTGGCCAGCTATACCTTCAACCCGGACTTTCTGGACCGGCTGTTCGGCGAGACCGACCGTTTCTGGGAGCCGCTGGAGATGGTCAACATCGGCATCGCCGACAGCGTGGCCGGCTGCCCGCACGAACCTTCGCAATGCTTCGAGCCCGGCACCGACTTTGCTTACAGCAATACCAACACGGTACTGCTGGGATTGGTGGCCGAGCAGGTCAGCGGTCGGTCGCTGCAACAGCTGACCGAGGAACGCATCCTGCGAGTGCTTGGGATGGACAATACGATCTTTCCGACGGATGCCACGCTGCCGGAACCCTACGCGCGCGGTTATACCAATCAGGGCGATTATCCATCGTTCACCGACGCCACGTTCTGGAACCCGACCTGGGGCTGGGGTACGGGTAATCTGATTTCCACCCTGCCGGATCTGCGCATCTGGGCACGGGCGCTGGGTACCGGCGCATTACTGAATCCGGCGACCCAGGCATTGCGCGAAACCCAGGTCGACGTCGGACCCAATGTTCCCGGCGAACGGGCCTACGCAATCGGCATGGGCTATGTGGGCGGCTGGTGGGGTCACGGTGGCGAGCTGCCGGGTTACAACACCGTGGTCTGGTATCGGCCGGATGTCGATGCGGTGCTGCTGGTCAGCGCCAATTACGATCACCGCGTCGTCGATACGCCGGACGGCCCGCGGGAGGTTTCGCCGGCCCACGCCATCGGCTACGCCATCATCGACATCGCCACCCGCGAAGCGCCGCTGGGCAATCTCGACGACGAGCTGCCGTTCATCGACGTGGTGCTGCCCTGAATGGTAGTGGCGTGGATGGATCATTCAGCGCCGGGGCAGGGACACGGTCACCGTAGTGCCCTGTCCGGGTGTCGACTCGATGCCGATCCGTCCACCGTGCTCGCGCACCAGGGTGTGGCTGATCGCCAGCCCCAGGCCGGTGCCGCCGCGGCCCTGCTTGGTGGTGAAGAAAGGATCGAACACCCGGTCGCACTGTCCCGCCGGAATGCCGATACCCTGATCGGCGACCCGGAGTTCGACGGCGTCGGCGGTCGCGAGCGTGGTGACGGTTACGCCGTGCTCGGCGTCGGGCAGGGCCTCCAGGGCATTGACCAGCAGGTTGATCACCACCTGTTCCAGGTGCTGCGCGTCGCCCTGAACAGCTGGCAGTCCGGCGGTCGGATCGAGGGTGAAGTGCCGGGTGGCGCGGCGAATCCGGCTGGCCAGCAGGGCGGCCGCGCGCTCCACTATCCGGTTCAGATCCACCGGCTCGCGCCGGGCGCGATCGCCCGGTCGGGCGAAATCCTTGAGATCGGCGACGATGCGCGCGATGCGCCGGGCGGCATCGGCGGTGTCGGCGGTCAGCTCCGGGACGATTTCGCGCATCTCGGCATAGGGCAGACCGCCCAGTGTCGTCGTTTGCGGGTCGTCAATGACCATGTCCAGCAGCCGTAGCATATCGTTCCAGGCTGCGCCCAGCAGTTCGGCGTTGGTCAGGATCAGGTTGTTGGGATTGTTGATCTCGTGGGCCATGCCCGAGACCAGGGTACCCAGGGCGGCCAGCCATTCGTCCTCGCGGCCGACGGCTTCCTTCATCAGTTCCCGGCTGCGGGCCAGATTGGCGCGCATCACCTGCTCGAAGGTCACGCCGGGCACCACGATGCCGGCGACTTCGTCGTTGACCTTGTAACGCCAGGTATGGTTGCAGTAGATCAGCCGATCGTCGGCGTCACGGGGAAAAGCGCGCGCACGAACCGGCCATCGGGGTGGATTCGGGCGCCGTGATGCCGCTCAGAGGCCCATCGCGCGTCAGATTGACGCGCCCGATCGGTCGACATGACGACTGCGAGCCCACTGGCTTCGCACCAGGTTTTCGTCAGGGCCAAGGCGAGCCACCGTGGGCAGCCCTCCTTGCCGGTCGTTGGGGCCGGCTGACGCGCAATGAACCGATGATGCGATCCAACCCCCTGATCCCGAGGTCCGCTCCGGGCCGAGGTCATTCGATGCGCGTTGCAGCCTTCAGGTAGGCAATGATGTGAGCCCGATTCTCAGCGTCGCGCAAGCCCATATAGTTCATGGTATTGCCGGGAAGAAAGCCCTGAGGATTGGCGATCAAGGCCTCAACGCGTTCTTCGTTCCAGGTGAAATCGGCGCCACGCATTGCGTCCGAATAGTTGAAATCCTCCACAGCACCTGCCTTGCGCCCGAAGATGCCGACCAGATGTGGACCATCCAGGTTCTCGGCCCGGTCGAGTACATGGCAGGCTGCACATAACTGGACCCGGAAAAGAAACTCGCCCAACTCCGGATCACCGGCCGTTGATGGCATAGCATGCAGCAGGAGTATGGCTGCTGGGACTGTGAGGACAGGCGTCTTCATCGTCTTCATCCGGACCCCCTCGTTGAACCATTCAACCGCTAACAACTACCCCAAAGTAGCACGACGCCGCTCTCAGCAGCCCGCGCGCGGCAAAAATACCCAGCGTGATGTGTTCGGCAGAGGTTTCCTGCTGCGCCAGCATGCGCAGGTCGATGATGCCGAAAGCCCGTCTGCGCGCCTCCAGGGGGATTCGGTGCATCAGTCTACCAGCATTGTATACCTGAGCCGCAATCGGACCTCGCAAGGATGCGATCATGTTGCCGCTGGCGGCCGGTACGGAAGCCAATCCGAGCGTTGGGGCGCCGGCGTATGTGCGCCACCGCCCGGAGCGCACGCTCCTTTATCGGATCGTCGAGGAGACGACTGCGAGCAGACGGTCAGGGCGATCGCGCTATGTAGGAGGTCCGTCCCGGGCCGATGCAGGCAAGGCCTCCGGGCGCGATGCCAGCGGTCCTCGCGGTCGCAGTGCCGTGGTGGATGCGCTGCGCTTATCCACCCTACGATGTGGCTTGTTCGGGGCGCTGACCACCACCGCCAAGGTGCGCCGCAACCAACTACGCCAGCGGGAGCAGGGGGGCGCCAAGAACCGGATGGGTGAGCCTGTAGATACCGTATTGCAGGTCAAGCCTCCTGAGAGGTTCGGGGCTGATAATCGGTCTGGTTCTTGACGACGCCGAAGCAGATATGGACGAGCTTGCGCATGGCCGCTTCGGGGCGAGAAATTCAACCAGACGATATCACCTTCATCCGGCACATAGCTCGGGGCCATCAGAGCAATTCCTTGCCTTGGGCTTCCCCGAAGTCGTACTCGTCATGACGGTTTTGCACGGTGATTCCCGCCAGCAAGTCATCGAGGTAATACGATGGCATGGCCGGCTCGATAATGATCCGGCCATTCTCCGCGCGAACTTCTACCGCCTGATCCAGTGCCAAATTGGCGGCTTCCATGATCGCCGCCGGCAAGCGTATGGCCGGGCTATTTCCCCATTTTTTGACAAATTGAACCGCCATGGTTGCCTCCGACGCGGAAACAAAGGGCTACATAAAGTGTAGGGTGGCGGCGCTTGAGTATCAACAATAGTATCTACATGGCGATTGCCGATCTGCCCTTGCACCGACCCTTGATGGTGCGCGGTGCGCACCCTACTGTTTGCCCTCCCGTCAGGGGAGAAGCAATTGAATCGCGAATGATGCGGTTCGTTCCTCACCACATCCTACCGCCAACAGACAAGGGAC
>CAYMHN010000137.1:0-8212 GCA_964390235.1 uncultured Candidatus Competibacteraceae bacterium | reverse complement strand
GAGCTCGCCGCCGCCGATGTCCACACCCGCCTATCGGGCGTCGCCGATTACTTTGCGGAAGACGCCGCCCACGCGCTCCACCAGGCGCGCCCTATTGTCTCGACACTCAACACGGTCAAGCACCTGCCCGCCGACCTCTCCACCGGCCGCCCGCCAGCAGCCGTGAGCCCAGTACGCCAGCAAGGCCGTGGTCGCCAGGGTCAGCAGCAACAGCAGACCGTTGATCCAGGTCAGTGCTCCCAGCGTCGCGGCGGGCGGCGCCACGGCGCAAGCCACCGACAGGCCGCCGTACAGCGCCACGAACCAGACGCTCCAGACGATCAGCCCCAGGGTGAGCTGCAGGGGATGGAAGGGCGCGATCATCCACCCCTCCAGGCCATGGGCAGCAGCAGAAAGGCGACGAAGCTCAGCCAGAACACACCCAGGGTGTAGAGCCAGAACGGTCGCAGCACTACCGGCTCGTAGGGTAGCTCGCGGCCCACGTAGCCGTAGCCGACCCGCAGCGCCTGCAAGGCGGTGAGGATCGCCGCCAGGCCGCCATGCAGCAACAGGTAGATCAGCATCACCAGCAGCGTGGCGTCATGGGTCAGTTGGGTCGATTGCAGGGACGATCCCAGCAACACCTGGAGCAGCAGCACCACATGGGCGAGCCCCAGCACCGTGATCGCCCAGAGCCGGCCCTGCAGTCCGTCGGCGTCGCCGGCCCGCAACCGGACCACGGCCCGCTGGAACAGCATCGCCGCCAGGGTCAGCAGCACCCCGCTGGCCAGCAGCGGCGCCAGCGCGATCGGCCGTGTTTCGGGTACCGTCCATTCCGGCGAGACCGTCCAGAAATACAACCAGCCGAACAGCAGCGACAGGTACAGCGCCGCGTTCGCCATCAGCGTGACCACCATGCCCCACAGGCCGGGACCGTCACAGGTACGGGAATGCAGCGGCGGATCGTGCGGTTCGTCGGCCGTAAGCGGTGCGATCTTCGGGTGGGCGCCGTTCTCCCAGCTCCAGCGCAGCAGAATCACCAGCGCGCCGGCGACGCCGAGCAGCGCCACCGGATAGGCCCGCGCCAGCAGGCTGACGCAGACCACCGCCAGCGCCAGCGCGGCCAGCAGGGGCAGCCAGGAGTTGGCCGGCAGGTGGAAGATTTCCCGCACCCGGCCGGTGATCGCGTCGGAACCGTAGGTCTCGCGCCGGCCGTGATCGATGGCGCTCAGCCCGTGTTGTCCTCGGGCGATGGTATCGGGCAGTTCCGGCTGCTCCCATAGCGGGTGGCGGGTACGCAGATCCGGGAGGCTGGCGAAGTTGTAGGAACCCGGCGGCGTGGCGGTGGCCCACTCCAGGGTGTCGGCGTTCCAGGGGTTGCGCGGCGCCGGGCGGCCGAAGCGGAAATGCAGCGCGATGTCGAGGAGGATCATCGCCACCCCGGCGGCCATGATGAAACCCCCCACCGAGGACAGCAGGTTCAGCCAGTCCCAGCCCAACCCGGCCTCGTAGGTGTAGACTCGGCGCGGCATGCCCAGCAGCCCGGTCAGGTGCATCAGCAGGAAGGTGGCGTTGAAGCCGATGAAGGTCAGCCAGAAACCCCAGCGGCCGAGCCCTTCCGAGGGCATGCGGCCGGAGAAGTGCGGCAGCCAGTAGTAGAAGCCGGCGATCAGCGGGAACAGCATGCCGCCGACCAGCACGTAGTGCATGTGCGCCACCACGAAATGGGTGTCGTGCACCTGCCAGTTGAACGGCACCAGCGCCAGCATCACCCCGGTCAGCCCGCCGCAGACGAAGATCACCAGAAAGCCGATGATCCACAGCATGGGCAGTCGGTACACCACCCGTCCGGTCCACAGCGTCGCCAGCCAGGCGAAGATCTGGATGGCCGTGGGCACCGCCACCAGCATGCTGGCCACCGAGAAGAAGGCTTGGGCCAGCTGCGGGATGCCCACGGTGAACATGTGGTGCACCCACAGCCCGAAGCTGATGAAGCCGGTGACGATGATGGCCAGCACGATCCAGCGATAGCCGACGATGGGCCGCTGCGCGAACACCGGGATCAGGGTGG
This sequence comes from uncultured Candidatus Competibacteraceae bacterium, assembly GCA_964390235.1. GTDB lineage: Bacteria > Pseudomonadota > Gammaproteobacteria > Competibacterales > Competibacteraceae > CAYMHN01. The sequence goes on along the minus strand of CAYMHN010000137.1, from coordinate 6,162 downwards.
AGACGATGCCTGCCGCCGGCAGGAAGATGATGTACACCTCCGGATGGCCGAACAGCCAGAACAGGTGCTGCCAGAGGAGCGGATCGCCACCCCCGGCCACTTCGAAGAACGGCAGGCCGGCGGCCCGCTCCAGCTCCAGCAGGATGCTGGCCAGGATCAGCGGCGGGAAGCCGAACACGATCATCAGCGCCATCGCCAGGATGTACCAGCAGAAGAGGGGCATGTGGCGCAGCGACATGCCGTTGGCCCGCGAGCGCAGGATGGACACGGTCAGCTCCACCCCGGCGGCGATGGCCGAGATCTCCACGAAGGTGATGCCCAGCAGCCAGAAATCCGACCCCGGACCCGGCGCATGGGTCGCCCCGCTCAGCGGGGTATACATGAACCAGCCGGAATCCGGCGCCACGCCCGGGAACAGGCTGGAGAGGAGGATCAGACCGCCGAACAGGTAGCAGTAATAACCCAGCGAGGTGATGCGCGGGAACACCAGATCGCGCGCGCCGATCAGCTTGGGGACCATGTACAGGGCCAACCCTTCCAGGATCGGGATGGCGAACAGGAACATCATCACCGTGCCATGCATGGTGAAGAGCTGGTTGTAGGCGGCCGGGCCGATGATGTCCTGCTCCGGCAGCGCCAGCTGGGTGCGCAGCAGCATGGCCAGCACCCCGCCAATCAGGAAGAACCCCACCCCGGTGACCATGAAACGCAGGCCGAGCGAACTATGGTTCACCGCCGCCAGCGTGCCCCAGCCCGGCGGATTGGACCAGACCCGCTCGAAGCGCTGATGGAGCTGTTCGGCGGTCGTGTGCTCACTCATCGGTTTGTTCATTCTCCGGCGCTTGCGCGTCCGCCAGCCAAGTTTCGAAATCCCCGGGGTCATGGGCCTCGACAATGAATTGCATGTGGGCGTGGCGCAGGCCGCAGAACTCGGCGCACTGGCCGCGATAGGTCCCCGGTGCGTCGGCCCGCAGCCGCAGCACATTGACATGACCGGGGATCATGTCGAGCTTGCCGCCCAGACGCGGCACCCAGAACGAATGGATCACATCGGCGCTGCTCAAATGCAGGTCCACCGGCATGCCGACCGGGATGTGCAGCTCGTCTCGCAGGCGGATGTCGGCGTCCGGGTAGCGTACCTCCCACCACCACTGATGGCCGGTCACCTCGATGCGCAGCACTTCCCCGTCCTCCGGCGGCAGGGGCAGCATGCGGTGACCGATGGGGATGCCGAAGGCCAGCAGCAGGGCGATGCTGGCCAGCGGCAGGACCAACCCGCCGCCGATGATCCAGCGGTTCTGGAGACGCTGGGCCGCGCCGTCGCTCACCGCACCGGGATCGCGTCGCATGGCGTACAGCCACAGCCCGACGACCGCGATCAGCAGCACGCTGGAGAACGCGAACATCCCCCACCACAGTCCGGCCACCGAACGGGCCGCCGGTCCCGCCGGGTCCAGGGTGGAGAACGGGCCGCCGCAACCGGCCAGCAGCAAAGAGGTGATCAACAGGCCGGGGAGTGCTACCCTCTGTCCCATGCGCCGAATGTTCATGATCCATCGAGGAAGCCGATGACGCCGCAGCCCATCATCAGCCGGATGTCGATTCACGGTCATCCGATCCACCCCATGCTGATCCACTTCCCCGTCGCCGCCCTGCTGATGCTGGTGGCCACGGATCTGGCCTATGTCTACACGGCCGATTTCTTCTGGGCCCGGGCCGGTCTGTGGCTGGCCGGCGTCGGCGCCGCCTTCGGCTGGCTTTCCGGCCTCGCCGGGCTGGTCGATCTGGTCACGGTGAGGCGGATTCGCCGGCTGATCACGGCCTGGTGCCATGCGATCCTGGCGGTGATGCTGCTGTCCCTGGCCTCCTTCAACTGGCTGCTGCGCTTCGGCGAGCCGGACGCCGTCATCCTGCCGTGGGGGCTGTATGTCTCCCTGCTGACCGCGCTGCTGATCGCCCTGGCCGGTTTCCTGGGCGGGCAGCTGGTGTACGAGCACGGCGTGGGCGTGGACATCGAGGAAGCCATGGAAAAGCAGCCCCGAGCGCAATCCCCGCCCGTTTCCTGAACGCGGCACGCTCACAGGGACCATGCCTCCAGCTCCGGCTTGGCCAGCACGACCCAGACGATAGCCGTCATCAGCACGCACAGTACCCCACCCAGTAGCCAGCACCAGCGCCGGACCGGCTTCCCGCTCCGGGCTTCGGCACGCAGGATCAGCAGTCCGGCCAGGGTGTGGCAGATCACCAGCCCGGTGGCCAGGGTCAGCTTGGCGATCAGCCAGACCTCGACCGTGCGGTCGAGCAGAAACACCACGGTGCCGGACATGATCGCGACCAGCGCCGCCGGGGTGGCGATATGGGTGCAGACGAAGCGCGCGACCGAGGCCCGCCCGCGGGGCGATTCGACGATCTCGGTGCGTCCCGCGGCCACACCGGCGATCAGCGGGGGAAGATACAGCAGGGCCGCGGACCAGAACAGCAGGGCGATGATGTGCAGTGCCAGTACCCAGAGCATGCAAGGGTTCCCCTTGACGGTGGATTGCCTACCGCCCGAGCCGGCCCCGCCGAAACCGTTCATCGAACGCGGCGCGATCCGTCCTCGCAAGATAGGTCCACGGGCATTATAGACCCATGCTCATACCAGACAACTTGAGCATCCGATGCCCGGCCATCGGATCCGTCCTCCTTATTCCTTGACTCAGGCGCTGGCTGCCCGATACCCGGGACAGAGCCTCGAAGGCGCTGCGCAAGCCGACTTTTCGCGAGTGGATCGAGCGCTATGGTCTCGACGAACGCGAGTTCCGGGTGCGGATCAGAGCGACCTCGCCCCTGGTCGGCCGACGGCTCGAGGAACTCGAGTTGCGCGCGTTAGGGGTCAACCTCCTGGCGATCGAGCGGGCGAGCGGCCGCAAGCGGATGCTGGTGCGCCCGCACCGCGGAACCGAACTCCAGGCCAACGATGTCCTGCTGCTGGATGTGCGCGCCGCCGAGGTCGATATCGACCGGCTCGTCAAGGATTATGGTGTCGAACGACTGCCGTTGGGCGCGACCCACCGCTATCTCACCGACCGGACCCAGGAACTCGGCATGATCGAGGCCATCGTCCCGGCCGAATCCGACCTCGTGGGCCAGACCGTGTTGCAGGCCCGGGTTCGGAGCCAATCCGGGCTCACGGTGATCGGCCTCAGGCGCGGTCTGCAGGTGATCGATCATGAGCTGCTCGAGGAGCAACTCAAGGTCGGCGACACCCTGCTTGTGTGATCCTCGTCCCGATCCTGCTGCCGGTGTGAGGGGAAGACAACCATCAAACCCGATACCCCAGCGCCTGCGGCAGCCACAGGGCCAGCTGCGGGAACAGGATCAGCAGGCCCAGGGCCAGGGTCATGGACAGCACCATCCACAGCGCCCAGGGTACGGTGGTCTCGATCGGCACCCGGGCGATGCGGGCGGTGACCATGAGGTTCACCGCCACCGGCGGGGTGAACTGGCCGATGGCGATGTTCATGGCCATCAGCACCCCGAACCAGGTCAGGTTCCAGCCGAAGGCCATGGCGATGGGGATCAGCAACGGCAAGGTGATCAGGTAGATCGACACCCCGTCCAGCACCATGCCGGCCAACAGCAGCAAGACCATGACCATCACCAGCACCAGCAGACCGCTGTCGCTGACCGTCAGAATCGCCTGGGCGGCGGCGCTGAACGCCCCCAGGGTGGCGCCGGCCCAGGCGAACAGACCGGCCAGGGAGATGATGATCATGATCACCGCCGAGGTCTCGGCGCTGTCGGCCAGCACCTGGTAGCACTCGCGCCAGCCCATGTTGCGGTAGATCAGCGTGCCGACCAGGAATCCGTAGGCCACCGCCACCACGGCGGCTTCGGTGGGCGTGAACAGGCCCGAGCGCAAGCCGCCAAGGATGATCACCGGCGCCAGCAGGCCGGGAATGGCATTGCGCAGGCTGGGCCAGAACGGCGGTCGGGTATCCCCCTCGGCGGCGCCGAAATCATGCCGGCGACTCAGCCACAGGGCCGGCAGCATGATCGAAAGGCCGGCCAGCAGGCCGGGAATCAGGCCGCCGGCGAACAGCGCCCGCAGATCCACCCCGGGAACCAACACGGAATAGATGATCAGCGCGATCGACGGCGGAATCAGAATCGCCGTGGATGCCCCGGCGGCGATCACCGCGGCCGAGAACTCGCGCGGATAGCCGGCCCGCAGCATGCTGGGGATCATGATGGTGGCCACGGCGGCGGCGTCGGCCGGCCCGGAACCGGACATGCCGCCCATGATCAGGCAGACCAGCACCGCCACCAGCGCCAGTCCGCCACGGCGCGGGCCGACGATGGCCTTGGCCAGGGTTACCAGATGGGCCGCCACCCCGGAGCGCTCGAAGATCATCCCGGTGAGGATGAACAGCGGGATGGCGATCAGCGGGTACTTGGCGATGGAGGCATAGACCGTGGTGCCGACCATGGCCACCACGACCGGGTCCAGCCCGACCCAGACCGCCGCCACCCCGGCCAGACCCAGGGCCACGGCGATGGGCGTGCCGGCGATCAGCAGCAGCAGGAACAGCCCCAGCAGGACCAGATTGGCTTCGATCACAGCCGGCCCCGCAGACTGGCCCAGTACCGGCCCAGCAGCCGCAGGAGGATCACCACGCCGAGTATCGGCACCCAGACGGTGTAGATCCAGGTCGGATAACCCAGCCCCGGCGAGGTTTCTCGGAACTCATACTGGTCCAGGGCCAGTTCCGCGCCGTAATAAATGACCAGGGAAAACATGATCAGCGAGGCCAGCATAGCGACCGCCTCGCACAGCCGGGACAGCGGGCGCGGCAGGCGGTCGGCCAGAAAACCGATCCGGATATGGCTGCCCGAAGCGAAGGCCAGGGAGGCCCCGACAAAGGTCATGAACACCAGCAGGAACACCGAGAATTCCTCGGTGAAGGCGAACGAGACATTGGTGGCGTAGCGCACCACCACATTGCCGAAGCTGATCAGGCAGATCAGCCCCATCGCCAGCGCCCCCAGCGCCCGCTCGATGCCGATGGGGACGCGGACGTGGGGGGCGGGGTTGTCGTCGCGTAGCTCGGGTCGGTCGCTCACCCCTCACCCCTCACCGACCCGCAATCGACTCCTCGGCCATCCGCACCAGATCGGCGCCGATGGTCTCGGTCCACTTGGCGTAGACCTCGCGGGTGGCGTCCACGAAAGCCTGCCGCTCCTCCTCGCTCAGCTCGGTGATGTTGACGCCGTAGCCGCGGATTTCCTCGATCAGCGACTGATCGTCCACGGTCATCCCGGCGCGGGCCAGCTCGATGCCGTAGGCCCCGGCTTCCAGGGCGGCCTCGCGGACAATGGCCCGGTCCTCCTCGGTGAAGGCGTCCCAGACTCCCTGGTTGACGGCGAAGATCAGCGGATCGGCGGCGTAGTGCCAGAGGGTGACGTACTGCTGGCCGACCTCGTGCATGCGGGCGACCTTGAAGATGGTCAGCGGATTTTCCTGGCCGTCCACCGCGCCGGTGGTCAGCGCCGGCTGGGCGTCGGCCCAGCTCATCTGGGTCGGGTTGGCGCCCAGGGCGGAGAAGGTGTCGTTGAACAGCGGCGAGCCGACCACCCGCATCTTCATGCCCGCCATGTCCGCCGGGTTGCGGATCGGCTGCTTGGAATTGGTCACTTCCCTAAAACCGTTCTCGGCCCAGGCCAGGGGCACCACCCCGCGCTCGCGCAGGATCTCGAACAACTGTTCGCCCACCGGCCCCCCGGTCAGGGCGTCTATGGCGGCGTAGTCCGGCATCAGGAACGGCAGCGAAAAAAGGTTGAGTTCGCGGATTTGCGGCGACCAGTTGATGGTCGAACCGACCGCCATCTCGATCACCCCGCGCCGCAGCGCGTTGAACTCCTGGGTCTGATCGCCGGCCACCAACTGGGCGCCGGGATAGACCCGCATGGTGATCCGCCCGTCGGTGCGCTCGCCGACCAGTTCGGCCCAGCGCTCGGCGGCCAGCCCCCAGGGGAACGGGCTGCCGACCACGGTCGAGATCTTGTATTCCGACCGGTACTCCTGGGCCAGGGTGGGAACGGCGATCAGGGTGGCGGCCAGGCCGGCGGTGATCAGGGATTTCCAGTTATGCATGAGGTTCTCCTCGGGGTTAGGGTGGT
>CAYMHN010000136.1:0-8219 GCA_964390235.1 uncultured Candidatus Competibacteraceae bacterium | reverse complement strand
GCAGCCGCTCGCACAGCGCGCGCACCAGCGGCACCCCGGTGCGCTCGTGGCCCCGGTGGGCGGGCCATTCGTGGCGCGGCGTCACGCCCTTGCCCAGGTCATGGACCAGCACCGCGAACCGGGTCTCGGCGTCGGCGCCCAGCTTCACCGCCTGTTGCAGACAGAGCAGGACATGCACGCCGGTGTCGATCTCCGGATGATAGCGGGCGGGCTGAGGCACCCCGAACAGCCGGTCGAGCTCCGGAAAGATCCGCGCCAGGGCGTCGCAGTCGCGCAACACCTCGAAAAACCGGTGCGGGTCGGGTTCCAGCAGCGCGCGCTCGGTCTCGGCCCAGACCCGCTCCGCCACCAGGGCATCGACCTCGCCGGCGGCCACCATGGCGCGCATCAGCTCCAGCGTCTCCGGCGCCACCCGGAACCCCAGCCGGTGATAACGGGCGGCAAAGCGGGCCAGACGCAGGATGCGCACCGGGTCCTCGGCGAAAGCCGGCGAGACATGGCGCAGACAGCGCAGTTCCAGATCGTCGCGACCGCCGAAGGGGTCGATCAGCGACCCATCGGCGGCCAGGGCCATGGCGTTGATGGTCAGATCGCGGCGCCGCAGATCGTCTTCCAGGCTGACCTCGGGCGCGGCATGCACGCTGAATCCGTGATAGCCGGGCGCGGTCTTGCGCTCGGTGCGAGCCAGGGCGTATTCCTCGCGGGTCTCGGGGTGCAGAAACACCGGGAAGTCCTTGCCCACCGGTAGAAACCCGCGCGCGCGCAGCGCCTCCGGGGTGGCCCCGACCACCACCCAGTCGCGATCCTCGACCGGCAGACCCAGCAAGGCATCGCGCACCGCGCCGCCAACCACGTAATATTGCAGATCGGTTTGTGTAGACATGACGACTATGATGCCAAAATCCGTGTTCGTGTTCCTGCTGCTGGGGCTGACGGGCTGTACCCAGCTGGCCTATTACGAGCAGGCCATCAGCGGCCATTGGCGGGTCATGGAGGCGCGCCAGCCGGTCGATCGACTGCTCGCCGAAGCCGATCTGGAGCCGCCGCTGCGCGAGCGGCTGGCAACCGCGCTGGCGATCCGCGACTACGCCAGCCGCGAACTGGCCCTGCCGGACAACACCAGCTATACCCGCTACGTGGCGCTGGACCGGCCGTATGTGGTCTACAATGTGCTGGCCGCGCCGGAGCTGTCGCTGGAGCCCTACAGCTGGTGCTACCTGGTGATCGGCTGCGCCAGCTACCGCGGCTACTTCGACCCGGCCGCCGCCGAACGCGAAGCCGTCCGGCTGCGCGAGCAGGGCCTGGATGTATTCGTCGCCGGAATACCGGCCTACTCCACCCTGGGCTGGTTCGCCGACCCCTTGCTGAGCAGTTTCATCCACTGGCCGGAGGGCTTGCTGGCCGAGCTGATCTTCCACGAGCTGGCCCATCAGCGGCTGTATGTGCGCGACGATACCCCGTTCAACGAATCCTTCGCCACGGCCGTGGGCGAGCGCGGCGCCGCGCGCTGGTTGCGGGATCACCCCGAGGCTCTGGCCGAGTATCGCCGCCTGCAAGCCTACCTGGAGGATTTCCGGCGCCTGCTGGCCGAGGGCCGCGCACAGCTGGCCGCCGTGTATGCCGGCGACCAGCCGGCGGCGGAGCAGCGTGGCGCCAAGCAGCGCATCCTGGACGAACTGTTGGCCGACTACCAGGAACTCAAGCAGGACCGCTGGGGCGGTTTCAACGGCTATGACCCCTGGGTCGGCGAGGGTTTCAACAACGCCAAGCTGGCCGTGTTACAGACCTATACCGTGCATCAACCGGCCTTCGAGAATCTGCTGGATCTCCACGACGGCGACTTCGCGGCCTTCTATAAGGCGGTGGAAGCGCTCGCCGCCCTGCCCCCGGAGGAGCGCGAGCGGCGACTGGCGGAACTCAGCGCCGGCTGAACCGGCGATAATCGTCGTAGCGGGCGCCGCGACCGGCATCGCCGAAGAAGCGCGGCATCAGCGACTCGATCGATTTCGGCTCGATGCCCAGGGCGGCGAAACCATCCGCACGGCATACGCTATCGACTTGCAGGGACAGATAATTGTCGGTGGTGAAGGGCTGTCCGGGCAGCTTCTCGAACACCCGTCCCTGCCAGCGGGACAGCTTGTCGTTGAGGCCGATGATCAGGCGCTTGCGCTTGATCAGCTTGGCGGTGTACTCGACCAGTTCGCGCAGGGTATAGACCCCGGGGCCGCACAGTTCGTAGCGCTGATCCGCGGTGTTCGGGTCGGTCAGCGCCTTGACCATGGCCTCGATCACGTCTTCCACGTAGACCGGGGCGAAGCGCGCATTCGGACAGGCCAGCGGCATCACCGGCGCCAGCTTGAGCAGACTGGCGAAGCGGTTGAAGAAGCTGTCGTCCGGGCCGAAGATCACCGAGGGCCGGAAACTGGTCACGTGGATACCCTGTTCGGCGCCGGCATGGGCGGCGGCCTCGCCAGCACCCTTGGACTTGAGATACTCGCTGGGGCCATGCTCGGCATCGGCATTCAGCGCGCTCATGTGCAGATAGTGCCCGATGCCGCACTGGCGGCAGGCCTCGACCACCAGCGCCGGCAGTTCGGCGTGGGCGCGCCGGAAGTCCTCGGGCGTGCCGTTGAGGATGCCGACCAGATTGATCACCGCCTGGCAGTCCTCGAACTCGGCCGCCAGCGTGCCGGCGTTCAGGCCGTCGACCTGGTGCAGTTCCACCTCCGGCATCACCAGCAAATCGCGATGCCGCTCGCGGTGGCGGGTCGGCAACCGGACCTTGTAACCCTGCTTGATCAGCTGGTGAACCAGATGGCCGCCGACGAAGCCGGTGCCACCCAGGATGCAGATTCTCTCGATCTTCATGTGCCGTACCTCGCTAGCCATGCCGCGATTATACCGGCTGAGCGATGCGCCGTCCGATCCTCGAATCGCGTACACTGAGCGGCAGTCCGCAACCCCATCCAGGCCCATGAGCGACGCCACCGACATCAACACCCTGCGCCGGATCCTGAAGGAAAACCATACCATCGCCGTGGTCGGCTTGTCGGCCAACTGGTACCGGCCCAGCTACTTCGCCGCCAAGTATCTGCAAGAACACGGCTACCGCATCATCCCGGTCAACCCGGCCTACGACGAGGTGCTCGGCGAGACCTGCTACCCGGATCTGGAAGCGGTGCCCGGGAAGATCGACATCGTCGACTGCTTCCGCCGTGCCGAGGACATCCCACCGCTGGCCGAGCAGGCGATTCGGATCGGCGCGAAAGTCCTGTGGATGCAGCTCGGCATCGTCAACCCGGCGGCCGCCGAGCAGGCGCGGGAGGCCGGGCTGGAGGTGGTTCAGGACCGCTGCATCAAGATCGAGCACGCCCGCTTGTTCGGCGGCCTGAACTGGGCCGGGGTCGATACCAAGGTGATCTCGGCCCGGCGGCCCTTGTGGTTGCCGTGAATCCGGGACGATCAAGAGGGCAATCCCCGGATACGGCTCCTCCACCCCGCTAGCGCCAGACCGGCCAGCACCAGGAGCCCGGCGGCGAGCATGCCGGTCCGCCAGGTCCAGCCGCGCTCCCGGTCCAGCCGGTAGATGGACCCCGCCGCGATCCACACCGTGTCCTGCGCCGGCACGATCCAGGATACCGGGCGGTCCAGTCCGGCCCGCGGCGCCGGGATACGCTGCCATAGTCCGCGGGTTTCCAGGCCGCGAGGCTGTTCCAGCAGTTCGATGCGGTATACGCCGTCATCGCTGGCGGCCAGCAGCCATACCCCGTCCGCACGCTCCCACAAGGCCAAGTCCAGCACCCGCCGACTACCCAGACCGGCGGTGATCCGTTGCCAGGGCAGCAGTGGCGAAGCCTGCCAGTACAGACCCTGATCGGTGCCCGCCAGCAGCAGGCCGTCGCCCGTCAAGGCCAGGGCGAACACCTTGGTTTCCGCCGGCAGATTGCGGCTATTGTCCAGCCAGCGGTGGTCGCCCGGCAGGCGCAACCAGACCCCCAGTCCCACGGTGCCCGCGTGCAGGGCGTCGCCGCCGTTCAGGGGCTGGGCCAGCACCCGATAGACCGAGGTATCGCCGATGGCGCGGGCAATGTCGGTATCCACCCAGTCACCGTTGGCACCGACCAGCACGCGGTTGCCGGTCGCCACCACCCTCCACCGTTCGCGGACCTGCACATGGCCGATGCGCCAGACATCCAGCAGCGACTCCCAGCCCGGACGCCAGCGGTACAGACCGCTGGCGGTACCGACCAGCAGACCGTCACCATCCGCCACCAGCACGGTGATCGGCGCGCCACTCGGCACGGCGGCCGGACTCTCCCAGCCCGACGAGGCATCATGACGCCAGAGCCGGCCGGACTGGGTGCCGGCGTGGAGCTGTCCGGCGCTGTCCCTGCCCAGGCTGGTGACATGTTCGTTACGGGCGGCATCGACCAGGGACCAGCGTTCCTCGACCGGCAGCAGGAGCAGGACCACGGCCAGCAGGCCGCCGAGGCCGATCAGGGTAGGGGCCACCAAGCGGGACATGGAATCGTGCATTATCATGGTCGAGAAAATTCGATCAGCGGACCGGGAGCCGTGTGGATGAAGCCAGCAGCCGAGCCTGTCATGACCTTGAAATCCGCCATGCGGCGCCCGGCCGGCCTGGCCGACAGTGACCGCCGGCAGGCCCTGAGCCGCCACCTATGGCAGCAGTTCCGCGACGACAACTGCTTCGAGGCCGCTTCCGCCCTCAGTTATACCACGCTGCTAGCGCTGGTGCCCCTGATGGCGGTGGTGTTGGGCGTGGTGTCGGCCTTTCCGGTGTTCGACCACTGGATCGCGGAATTGCAAAATTTCGTGTTCCAGTACTTCATACCCACCGTGGGCGATGCGATCCGGGACTACTTGCAGCAGTTCGTGGGTCGTACCGTGGGCCTGACCGGTGGCGGGACGCTGTTCCTGATCATGGCCGCCATTCTGATGATGGCCACCATCGAGCAGAGTTTCAATCGCATCTGGCGGGTGCGGTCGGCCCGCCGTCCGGTCAACCGCCTGCTCATGTACTGGGCGGTGCTGACGCTGGGTCCGCTGCTCATGGGGGGCAGCCTGGCCATGACCTCCGATCTGTACCTCAGCGCCCTGCCCTGGTTCAGCCCGGAACTGGACAGCGGGGTGCAAAACCTGTTCTGGTTGCTGGCGCCGTTCCTGATGTCGGTGCTGGCCTTCACCCTGCTGTTCGTGGCCGTGCCCAACCGCCGGGTGTACTGGCTGCACGCCCTGGCCGGCGCCCTGCTCACCGCCATCCTGTTCGAGTTGTCCAAGCGCGGCTTCGTGTTCTATGTCACCGCCTTCCCGACCTACGAACGGCTGTACGGCGCGCTGGCCACGATCCCGCTGTTCCTGGCCTGGGTCTACATCTCCTGGGTAGTGATCCTGCTGGGCGCCAGCCTGGCGGCGGCCCTGACCACCTTCCACTATCACCGCGGCGGCTGGTCCTGGTCGACCCGCCACGACCTGCTGCTGGCCCTGCGGCTGCTGGGGCATTTCCACCAGGCCCAGGGGCGCGGCGAGGGATTGTCGTCCAACGATCTGCTGGTCCGGGAACCGGCGGTCAGCGACGTGCAGTTGCAGCAGATCCTGGGCAAGCTGCAACAGGCGGGCCTGATCCGCCGCCACGAGGACGAGGGCTGGCTGCTGGCGGCGGACCTGGACGACATCAGCCTGGACGTGCTCTACCGCAGCGCCGACTACGTGCTGCCGGTGACCGAACTGGACGGCATCCCCCGCGAGCAGCACGGCGACCAGGCGCTGGTCGAGGCCTTGCAGACCCTGCACCGGCAGAACCGACCCCTGTTCGACCGCACGCTCAAGTCCTATCTGCTCGGGGGTGAGCCGCCGGCTTCCGGATGATCGGCGAGGATTTCACTGGCCCACTGTGGCAGCGGCCGGGCGTGCAGCGTCAGCTCGCCATGGCGTAAGGTCGCCACTGGCTGAAACGGGTCGTCCAGGGAGGAGTTGTCGAGCAGCCGCGCCTGATCCGCCAGCGGGATCGCCGCGCGCACCTGGGCCATGGTTCGAGGCAGGCGGGATACGATCTTGTCCGCCGGTACCTTGTGTCCGCCTTCGCTGACCCGCTGGACCACCCGCGCTTGATTCAAATCCGGGGAGTGCAGATGGATATACACCAGAATGATCTCGTAGCCGAGACTTTTGGCCCTGGCGATCAAGTCGATCTTGCTTGGATGCGAGAACACGGTTTCAAAGCAGAAACTGGCACCTCGCTCCAGCAACTCCCGACAGAAATGTCCGGCAAGCACGGCGGCCTGGTAAGCCGTCCCTTCGGGATCATCCGGATCGAGGCTCCGGGCGATCAGATCGGCATTCACGAACTGCATGCCGCGGGCTTGCAGGAACAACCTGAAAAAAGTGGATTTGCCCGCTCCGTTGCCGCCGGCCAGCAGCCACAGCTGCTTGCGTGCCAAGCTCAGGATTCCGGCAGGAATTCACCATTGCGGAACACCCCTTGCTGCCGATGGCCTTCCCGGTCGATGCGCTCCAGCACGCCCGGCCGATCAGGAACCGCCTGATAAACCAGCGGCGCCCGGGTGACAGCGTGACTCAGGGCAGCGCGCGCGCGTTCGGCATCGAGGCCGGCGAAGACCTCGTCCGCATCCAGGGGCGTGGTCTGCACGGCCTCCAGTCGAATCCGGGACAAACCCATTTGAATCTTGATCAGATCCTCGGGCGTGATCAGTCGCGCCAGATTCTTGCCCAGATCGGCCCAGTATTCGACTTGCTTGGGCACGCTGCGCCGGTTCAGGCGCGCCTCGGCTTCCGCTTCACGCACCAGCGCATCGTCAAGCCGCATCGGACTGGCCATGGGATACTCCAGTTTGCCGCAGTTGATTGCTGCATAGTGTAGCAATTTGCAGCAACCCCGACCAGATCGGTCCAGCAGTACCAGAAAACCGGCCATCAGGGCGAGCCTGCCGGACTGCTGATCGGCATGACATCCAGAATGACCACGGTATTGCTCCGGGCATGAATGGAAACAGTGATCAGATGGTTACAGGCGTCGGCGTAGAAGGGAGGATTGGTGCCCGGCAGGTACTTCAGCCCCAGGCGACGGTTCCGGATGTCACGAAACGCCTTGATCAGGCAGTCGCTTACGGCTCTCGGCGCCAGGCCGAGATAGCGGTGGACCTGATGGTCAAGCCTGACCGCCGCGAACGGGATCGGCATCCCTGGTCCGCTCCGGTTCGTCCAGTTCGACAAACTCGTTCAGCTCGCCCCCTTGCACGCGGGCATGACCGGCGAGGATCCGCGCCAGGCGCTGCGGTTCCTGCGCCAGGGCGAGCATGGCTTGCAGGGCCTCGTAGTCGTCGTAACGCAACAGTACACCGACCGGTCGGCCGTTACGGGTCAGAGCGACGCGTTCGGCCGAAGCGAGCAGTTCGGGCAATTGCCCGCGGGCTTCGGTAACCGGGATGAATTTCATGGCATTGCCGCATGATGTGCAGATATATGTGCGTTATTCTTTACTTTTAGAGTACATTTTGTCAATTGCGCCGGCGCAAATGACACCGCTCCATGGCATATAATGGACCCGACACCCGAGTAGCGATCCCGGCATGAGCAAGGCATTCGTCAAGGAGAACGAGGCGGCGGACGATGACGATGAGGGTCTGGAACCCGGCCCCCGTCTGCCGCCCGGTACCAAGAATTACATGACCCGCCGTGGGTACGACGCCCTGCGCCGGGAACTCGACCAGCTGGTGCGCGACGAGCGGCCGAAAGTGGTGGAAACCGTCGCCTGGGCGGCCTCCAACGGCGACCGCTCGGAGAACGGCGATTACCTGTACGGCAAGAAGCGGCTGCGCGAGATCGATCGACGCATCCGCTTCCTGATCAAGCGCATCGAGAGCGCCGAGGTGGTCGAGCCGGAGCGGCAACAGGGCCGGGATCAGGTGTTCTTCGGCGCGACGGTGACGATCGCTGACGCCGACAGCGGCGAGCGGCAAGTGTGGCAGATCGTCGGGATCGACGAGGCGGATGCCGCCGCGGGGCGGATCAGCTGGATTTCGCCGCTGGCCCGCGCGCTCATGAAGGCCCGCGCGGGCGATGTCGTCCGCTTCGCCAGCCCGGCTGGCCCGCGCGAGGTCGAGGTGCTGGACATCCGCTACGGCTGAACGCACCAGGTTCGGGCGACACCGGTATTCCGCCGATAACCGTAGCGGGCG
>CAYMHN010000135.1:753-8221 GCA_964390235.1 uncultured Candidatus Competibacteraceae bacterium | reverse complement strand
TGGAAGGCCACGCGGTCGACCTCATTGACGGTCAGCGACCCATCGGCCCGGAATTCGGCCAGATGCTGCTGATCCGCCTCGCGCATCAGGCCGCGCTGCAAGTCACCGGCTTCCCTGGCGGCTTCCTCGATCGCGGCGCGCTCCGCCGCGCCGAGCCGGCCGGTCGCGATCCGCGACATGAGAAACGGGGTGCTCTCCCATTTGTGGGCCGACAGGCTGATGTAGGGCGTGACTTCGTAGATCTTGGAGCTGGCGATGTTGGCCAGCGGGTTTTCCTGGCCGTCGACCACACCCTGCTGCAAGGCGATGTAGAGTTCGCTGAAGGCGATCTGCTCGGTGGCGGCTCCCAGTGCCCGGAAGATGTCGATGGTCATCGGATCGGCCGGCGTGCGGATCTTGAGTCCTCTGAGATCATCCGGCACGTTGATCGAGCGCCTGCTGTTGGAGATGTGGCGAATGCCGTTGTCCCACCAGCTCAGCGGCACCATGCCGACCGATTCGAAGCGCTCGGCGAGTTCCTGCCCGATCTCGCCGTCGACCACGGCGAAGGCCGCGGCGGCATTCTCGAACAGGAACGGCAGACCCAGGGCGGCCACTTCCGGCACCAGACCGGCGGCCGGCCCCTGGCTGTTGATGGTGAAATCGAGCACACCGGTACGCAGGCTGGTGAGCATGGCCACGTCGTTGCCGAGCTGCTCGGAACCGGCGATGTTGATGGTCACCTCGCCGTTGGTCTTGGCGCCGACCAGTTCGGCGAACTTCTCGGCGGCCACCGAGCGCGGGTTGCCCGGCGCGGCGCCGTGCCCCAGGGTCAGGGTCACCGCGGCGCGGGCTGACCCGGGATTGATCAGCGACAGGATGGCGGGCGCGGCGATCAAGGCGCCGGCACCGGCCACGAAGGTTCTGCGTTTCATCGATACCATGGGGGTTACTCCTCTGGTTTGCGTAATGATGGGCGCCCTAAGGGCCCCCATCCGGAAAGATTCGATTACGATCCGTCTTGATTTACAGCCAGCCCTTGACCGAGCGCACGACGGCCTCGGTGGAGATCCCGTAGCGGTCGTGCAGCGTGGGCAGCGCCCCCGCGTCCAGGAACGCATCCGGCAGGGCGATCTGCCGGAAAGCGGGCGCCACGCCGGCGCGTAGCAGTACACCGGCCACGGCTTCACCCAGACCGCCGACGACGGTGTGATTTTCCGCCACCACCACCAGGCGGCCGGGTTTGGAGGCCTCGCGGATGATGGTCGCTTCGTCCAGCGGCTTGATGGTCGGCACATGCAACACGGCCGCATCCACGTTATCCTCGCGCAGCGACTTGGCCGCCTCCAGCACCCGCATGGTCATGAAGCCGCTGGAGATGAACAGCACCTCGCCACCGTCGCGCACCAGCTTGGCCTTGCCCAGTTCGAAGCGGTAGTCGTACTCGTCCAGCAACCGCGGTACCTTGCCGCGCAGCAGACGCATGTAGACCGGGCCGTCATGGTCGGCGATCGCCGGCACGGCCTGCTCGATGTCGAGCGCATCGCAGGGATCGACGATGGTCAGGTTCGGCAGACCGCGGAAGATCGCGATATCCTCGGTCGCCTGATGGCTGGGTCCATAGCCCGTGGTCAATCCCGGCAAGGCGCAGATGATCTTGACGTTGAGGCTTTCCTCGGCGATCGCCATGCAGATGAAATCATAGGCGCGTCGGGATGCGAACACCGCATAGGTCGTCGCGAAGGGCAGAAATCCCTCGCGCGCCATGCCGGCCGCCGCGCTCATCAGTAGCTGCTCGGCCATACCCATCTGGTAGAAGCGCTCCGGATGAGCCTGGGCAAAGATGTGCAGATCGGTGTACTTGGCGAGATCGGCGGTCAGACCGACGATCTCCGGGCGCTGCTCGGCCAGCTCCGACAGCGCGTGTCCGAACGGCGCGGCCGTGGTGCGCTGACCCTCGGCGGCCAGCGAGGCGATCATCGCCGAGGTGGTGAGACGCGGTTTCCCGGTCGAGGTTTGAGAGGTCGGGGTTTTCATGCGGGTCTCCCTTGATCCAGTACATCGAGCGCAAGCGACCATTCGTCCGGTTCGACGCGGACGAAATGGGTGATCTCGCGGGTCTCCAGGAATGGCACGCCCTTGCACATCTTGGTGTTGCAGATGATGACTCGCGGTTTCGGTTCAGCGAGATCGCGGGCCGTATCGAAAGCCTTGCGCACGGCATCGATGTCGTTGCCATCGATCCGCTGCACATGCCAGCCGAAGGCTTCCCACTTGGCTTCCAACGGCTCGGCGCTCAGCATCTGGGTCGAAGGTCCGTCGGCCTGCTGGTTGTTGAAGTCGATTAGGGCGATCAGATTGTCAAGGCGGTGATGCGCGGCCGACATGGCGGCTTCCCAGGTCGAACCTTCGCCGAGTTCGCCGTCCGACAGCAGGTTGTAGACGAACGACTGCGAGGACTTGCGCTTCAGCCCCAGGCACATGCCCACGGCGATGCCGAGTCCGTGACCCAGCGAGCCCCCGGTGATCTCCATGCCCGGTGTATAGGCGGCCATGCCCGACATCGGCAAGCGGCTATCGTCGGTACCGTAGGTTTCCAGTTCGTCTTCCGGGATCACTCCGGCCTCGATCAGGACGGCGTAGAGCGCGATGGCGTAATGGCCGATCGACAGCAGGAAACGGTCGCGTTCCTCCCAGTGCGGATCGTCCGGACGGTAGCGCAGGGCATGGAAATACGAGACCGCGAGCACATCGGCCACACCCAGCGCCTGACCGATATAGCCCTGGCCCTGTACCTGGCCCATCAGCACCGCCTTGCGGCGGATGTGATAGGCACGCTCGGCAAGACTCATGTTCGAGCGCAGCTTGGTTTCGTTCATGTGACAATACCTCCTTATCCGTGGATCAGCATGCCGCCGTTCACGTCGATGACGGCACCGGTGACATAGGAAGACAACTCGGAGGCCAGGAATAGATAGACCTTGGCCACATCACCAGCGTCGCCCAGGCGATTCAGCGGAATACCCTTGAGAATCTCGGTGCGCATTTCGTCGGTGAGCTTGCCGCCGGTGATATCGGTCTGAATCAGCCCCGGCGTAACGCAGTTGACGCGGATGCCGTCCGGCCCCAGTTCGCGGGCCATGGCCTTGGCCAGACCCAGCACCCCGGCCTTGGCCGCCGAGTAATGGGGACCGCCGAAAATGCCCCCGCCGCGCTGGGCGGATACCGAGGACATACAGGCGATGGAACCGGTCTTGCGCGAACGCATGTGCGGAATGAACGCCTGACTGAGATACAGTACTCCGCGCAGATTGACATCCATGATCCGGTCCCAGCTGGCCGGGTCGATCTCCATGATCTTGACCGGCTGGGTGATGCCGGCATTGTTGATCAGCACGTCGACCTGGCCGAACCGCTCGATGACCTGCGTGGCCGCGCTGTCACAGGCGTCACGGTCGGTCACGTCGCAGGCGATGCCGACATGGTCTTCACCAGCTTGGTTTTCTCCCAGGGACGCGGCAGCATCGGCCGCCGCCTTGCCATCCAGATCGAGGATCGCCACCCGGGCGCCCTGCTCAGCGAACAATCGCGCCGTCGCCAACCCGATACCGCGCGGACTCGCGGCACCGGACAGCACAGCCACCTTACCTTTAAGCAACACTGTGTTTCTCCTTAAGAGCAACTTGAAGTGCTCGCATCATCGGGGAAAAGCACAGCGTCGACAAACGCGAAGTTTACAACTATCGGTGAATCTGATTCACTTATGACATGCTACAAAATCTGCCCTTGCCCATGCTGCGCGCTTTCGAGGCCGCCGGGCGCACCGGTTCCTTCCGGGCCGCCGCGCAGGATCTCAGCCTGACACCGAGCGCGGTCAGCCATGCCATCCGCAAGCTGGAGGAAACGCTGGGGGTGAAGCTGTTTTTGCGCAGCGCCCGCACCATTCAGCTCAGCCCGGAAGGCGAAGCTCTGCTGGGTCATATCAGCCGCGGGTTCGAGGAAATCCGTCATGGCCTGGAACTGGTCTCGACCCGCGGACCGAGCCTGCTGCGCCTGCACTGCGCGCCGAGCTTCGCGGCCCAGTGGCTCACACCGCGCC
The DNA here is from genome assembly GCA_964390235.1 of uncultured Candidatus Competibacteraceae bacterium. Classification (GTDB taxonomy): domain Bacteria; phylum Pseudomonadota; class Gammaproteobacteria; order Competibacterales; family Competibacteraceae; genus CAYMHN01. The sequence continues at coordinate 4,143 of CAYMHN010000135.1, read as the reverse complement.
TGGCGTGCTTTTTTGCCGAGCATCCGCAGATTGACATCCGGCTCGCCGCCAATACCGACTACGCACGTTTCGAAACCAATGAATTCGACGCCGACATCGTCTACGGCAAGCCCAAGGCCGGGGGGGTGATCGTGATCCCGCTAGGCGAGGAACTGCTCACCCCCTTGTGCACCCCGGCCATAGCCGCGGGGATTTCCCGACCCGCCGATCTGTACGACTATCCGCTGATCCAGAGCGACAACAAGCAGATACGCTGGCCGGCCTGGTTCGAGGCCAACGGGCTGGCGCCGCCTTCCCCGCAGGGCTCACGCTTCGATCGCAGTTTTCTCGCCCTCGCCGCCGCCGCCGCCGGTCTGGGCGTGGCGCTCGAATCCACCCGCCTGGCCGAGCCCGAACTGAACGGCGGGCAACTGATACGACCGCTGGCGGACTGTGAACGGGAAATCCGCTACATCGGCCACTTTCTGGTATTTTCCAGCGCCACGCGCCAGCGGCACACGATCGGCGCGTTCAAGGAATGGCTGCTGCGCGAACTCGGTAGTCCACCATGAAACCGTAGCGTGAGTATTGGCGCTAACCCGACTTGGCGGCGGTCAGCAGTGGATGTTCAGGCAGATGATACGGATTGATCACGGTAATTCCACGCCAAGTGAAACCGTGCTGCAGATCCTCGCTCAACAGCAATCGGCAGCGGTTTTCCGCGGCCACGGACAGAATCAAGGCATCCCATATCCGTAATTTATGATCGACGCATAGATCTAGCGCGGACTGGAAAGCGATCCAATTCGAATCGCCGACCTGGTAGGCATCCGCCCAGCTCAGGATAGCCTCGCGACTGCTTTTGGCGTCACGCATGGCCTTACCGGTCAGTACCCGGTAGAGTTCGCCCAGCGTCTGGGCCGGCAGCAATATCCGCTCGGCAACCAAGCGACCAATGAGTATCAAGGAAGCTTCGCGCCTTGCCGCATCCCCCACACCTTCGGCGTAGGCAAGCACATTGGTGTCCAGCGCGACCCTCATACCGGTGGTTCCTGATCGTCCTCGTACAGCGACTCACGGGTCCAGGTGCGGCTTCCGGTTACCGCTTGTGCTTGCAGGCGCTGCAGCAATGCCGCACGGGCCGCCTCGCGACGCTTGTCATCCCTGCTGACCGGCCCTATCGTGGCAACCGGCCTGCCGCGCGAAACCACGATGAATTCCTCACCCTCGGCAACTTGTCTGATGACGCGCGAAAAGTGGCGGTTGGCGTCCGAGGTGGAAACCGTCTTCATGATGCACACCGAAAGTAGTGCTGATAACTATTTCACAGTATGCCAGGCATTGCACAGGGATGCGAGTTCACGCCTTGCGCTCCTCCAGCAAGCGCCGCAGCAGCCCGGCGACCTCGGTCGGCTGCACGGTGGCGGCGCGGATCAGCGCGTCGAAATGCCGGGTCAGCACCCGGATCTGGCGGGTGGCGTTGAACACGAAGTACATGGTGCCGACATAAACCGCCGCCCGCTTGGGGCCGAAGATGGTATAGGGCACCGAGTAGTGGCGGCGGCCGTCGAACAGAAACCAGCGCAGCGTCGGGTAGAGTTCCTCCAGCAATTCGATGATGCGCTCCGCCTGGGCGCGGCGGGCCTTGGGCTTGAGTTCGCGCCAGACGCCCTCGCCGCGCGCAAAGCCTTCCAGCGACTGCACCGAGCTGCATACCTCCATGTCGGTCTCGGGTCGGCGGCTATAGGCCAGCCGCGCCTCGCTCTGCTCGATGCGCAGGGCTTGCAGACGCTTGTCGGTCAGGCCGTACTCGTAGTGGATCACCTCCTCGGATTTGAGCAGATCGGGTAGCGAAGTCGGTACATAGCGGATCTTGTAACCCGCCGCCTCGGCATGCCAGCGGGCCAGGCGCTCGTCCACCGGCTGACCGGCGTTGGGCTCGATTTCCAGCGCGTTCTCGACCAGTTCGGCGCCGCTGTGCTCGACCTGACTCAGGCCCAGCAGCCAATCGACGCTGACCTGGGCCATGGCGGCGATGGCGATGATGGTCTCGGCGCGCGGCAGGCGCTCGTTGCCGTCGGACAGCAGCTGCGACAGGGTCGAGCGGTCCAGGTGCACGGCGCTGGCAAAGGCCGAACGGCTGAGGCCGCTGCGCTCGATCAGCGTGGTCAAGCGCTGGCGAAAGATTTCGACGGTCTCGGAACGATTCACTGGTGATCTGTACCCGGCAATTTCGGTATTATGCCGTATTGACCTCCGCCCGTGAGTCCGCAACCCCGATCCGACACCGCGGTCATAAGCGTAATGCCCCCAACCGCCGGAGCCGCGACCATGGCCGATCATTGTCTCACCCGCGCCATTCTACCTGGCCTGATAATGATCCTGCTGCCGCTAGCGCCGGTCGTGCTCGCCGATCAGAATGACCCCCGACTCGACGGTCTGTTCCAGGAACTCCAATCCACCCCGGACCCGGAGCTGGCCTATACTCTGGAACGGCGCATCTGGATACTCTGGCTGCGCAGCGGCAATGACGAGATCGATCGCCTGATGGCTCTGGGTATCAGCGCCGTCGGGCAGGGCGATTATGCCGACGCGCTGGACCACTTCGACCATATCGTTGAACAAACCCCCGAGTTCGCCGAGGGCTGGAACAAGCGGGCCACGGTGTATTATCTGCTGGGAGAATACGCAGCATCGATGCGCGATGTGCAGCGCACCCTGGAACTGGAACCGCGCCATTTCGGCGCCCTGTCCGGCATGGGACTGATTTTCATGGCGACCGGCAACGAGCAAGCGGCCTTGCAGGCCTTCGAGGAAGTGCTCAAGGTCCATCCACTGTCGCCCGGCACCCGCACCCGGATCGAGCAGCTGCGTCGGCAACTGCGTGACGATATCATATAGCCATGCCAACCTCTCCCCGCCCCGTACTGATCACCGGTTTCGAGCCCTACGGCGGCCATGATCGCAATCCCTCGGCCGAGATCGCCCAAGCGCTCGATGGACTGGACATCGCCGGTAACCGGGTCCACGGCCAGGTGCTGCCGGTCAGCCATGATGGTCTGGAATCCCGCCTGCGCCAGCTGATCGACGGGCTGGAGCCCCGGCTGGTGATCGGTCTGGGTCTGTGCCCGGGTGCCGCGACGCTGCGCCTGGAACGCGTCGGCGTCAATCTGGCCGACTTCGAGATCCCCGACAACGAAGGCGTGCAGCTCAAGAGCAGGCCGCTATTGGCCGATGGCCCGGCGGCCTATCTGGCCAACCTGCCGCTGGCGGCGCTACAGTCCCGGCTGCTGGCGGCGGGGATACCCGCGCGTTGCTCGAACAGCGCCGGGCTGTATCTGTGCAATGCCATGCTGTACCTAAGCGCCCATCTCTGCTGCACGCGCCGCCCGGCACCGCTGTACGGCTTCA
>CAYMHN010000135.1:0-743 GCA_964390235.1 uncultured Candidatus Competibacteraceae bacterium | reverse complement strand
TACACTCTTTCCCTACACGAGTCTCCGATCCGGGCGGCCGCCTGTTCCGGCAGATAGGGCAGATGGAACAGGCGGCCGCCCGGATCGGTCAGGCGAGCGGCGGGGAAACGCCGTCCATGTCCCTGGATCTGATGATCCGCGGCATCCGACTGGCCATGGAACCAAACTCCACCTGAGTCACCCGCTCGCCATTCACCAGACCAGCCATGAGCCGACCCGCCCGCGCCCGTATCGATCTCGACGCCTTGCGCGCCAACTACCGTCACGCCCGCCATCTCGCCGCCGGCCGCAAGGTCATCGCGGTAATCAAGGCCGACGCCTACGGCCATGGCGCGGTCGCCGCGGCCCGGGCACTGGAGCCCGAGACCGACGCCTTCGCCGTGGCTTGCATCGAGGAAGCGCTGGAACTGCGTGAAGCGGGCATCGGCAAGCCGATCCTGCTGCTGGAGGGCTGTTTCGAGCCGGCCGAACTGACGCTGGTGGAGCGGCACGGCTTCATCACCGTGGTGCATTGTCCCGAGCAGCTGGCCATGTTGCTGGCGGCCCGCCCCGACCGTCCCTTGCCGGTCTGGCTGAAGATGGACTCCGGCATGCACCGGTTGGGGCTGGCGCCGGAGCGCTTCGCCGCCGCCTGGCAGAGCCTGCGCGACTGCCCCCATGTAAGCGATATCGTCCTGATGAGCCATTTCGCCCGCGCCGACGAGCTGGACCGGGACACCACCCGTGAGCAGATCGCGCTATTC
>CAYMHN010000134.1:8001-8244 GCA_964390235.1 uncultured Candidatus Competibacteraceae bacterium | reverse complement strand
GCGTCCGACCAGCGGCAGGCGCACGGTCTTGCCGACCAGATGCCGGTAGCGGTCATCGTCCGGATGCACGGCCACGGCGGTATCGCCCAGCATGGTCTCCGGCCGGGTGGTGGCCACCACCAGATAACCGTCTCCGTCGGTCAGCGGGTAGCGCATATGCCACAGCGAGCCGGTTTCCTCCTCGCTGATCACCTCCAGATCGGACACCGCCGTGTGCAGCACCGGGTCCCAGTTGACCAGCCG
>CAYMHN010000134.1:0-7991 GCA_964390235.1 uncultured Candidatus Competibacteraceae bacterium | reverse complement strand
CTGACCGCGATAGATCAGACCCTCCTCGTAGAGCCGGACGAACACCTCCTGGACGGCGTGCGATAGGCCCTCGTCCATGGTGAAGCGCTCATGCGCCCAGTCCACCGACGCCCCCATGCGCCGCAGCTGGTTCTGGATGGTGCCGCCGGAGTGCTCCTTCCAGTCCCAAACCCGCTCGATGAAGGCCTCGCGACCCAGATCGTGACGGGTCTTGCCGGAGGCAGCGAGCTGGCGCTCGACCACCATCTGGGTGGCGATGCCGGCATGATCGGTGCCGGGCTGCCACAGAGTATTGTCGCCGCGCATCCGGTGATAGCGGATCAGCGCGTCCATGATGGTATCCTGGAAGGCATGCCCCATGTGCAGGGTGCCGGTGACATTGGGCGGCGGAATCATGATGCAATAAGACTTGCCTCGTCCGGAGGGGGCGAAACAGCCCAGCTGTTCCCAGCGGGCATACCAGCGCTGCTCGATGGCCTGTGGATCGTAGGTTTTTTCCATGGTCTCGCTTGCTTGTACCAAAGCTAAGCGGCAAAGTATAGCCCAGCAGCCGGCGGGCGATGAATGGCCAGCAAACCGGTTTCCGGGACGGGTGACCTCGGGAGAGCATTTATGCCTCGCCGGAAAACTCATTCGTCACCTGTCAAGCGTACCGGCCCGCTGAGTATCTACGCGCTGGCCAAAGCAGCCGGGCGCAACTACAGCAACGTGTACCGGGATGTGGGGAAGCTGATCGAACATGACTTGATTGCCAAAGACGCCGAGGGACGGGTATACGTCCCCTGGGATGAAGTGATACTGCGACTGACTCTGGCTTCCGTGGCTTGAAAACTCGATGCGCAACTACCAACCTCAGAACGTCCTGATCACCGGTGGCGCCGGTTTCATCGGCTGCAATTTCGTGCGCTACTGGCTGGCGCGCGACCCGGATATCCGCATCGTCGATCTCGATCTGTTGACCTATGCCGGTTCGCTGGACAATCTGGCCAACCTGCCCGACCCGGACCGGCACGAATTCGTCTACGGCGACATCTGCGACCGGCCGCTGGTCGAACGGTTGCTGCGCGAGCACCGGATCGACACCGTGGTGCACTTCGCCGCCGAGTCGCATGTGGACCGCTCGATCAGCGGCCCGGCGGCGTTCATCGAGACCAATTTCGTCGGCACTTTCACCCTGCTGGACGCAGCTCGTGAATACTGGCGCGAGCTGATACTGGAACGGCCGGTGCGCTTCCACCACATCTCCACCGACGAAGTCTACGGCACGCTCAGCCCGGATGATCCGGCCTTCAGCGAGACCACACCGTACGCGCCCAACTCGCCCTATTCGGCTTCCAAGGCCGGCTCCGATCATCTGGTCAGAGCCTACCACCACACCTACGGCCTGCCGGTGACCACCAGCAACTGCTCCAACAACTACGGACCGTTCCAGCACGGCGAGAAGTTCATCCCCACCGTCATCCGCAACTGCCTGCAAGGCAATCCCATCCCGGTCTACGGCGATGGCAGTAATATCCGCGACTGGCTGTACGTCCAGGACCACTGCCGTGGCATCGACGCGGTGATCCGCCGCGGCCGTCCGGGCGAAACCTACAATATCGGCGGGTGCAACGAATGGGCCAATATCGACATCGCGCGCACCATCTGCGCTCTGCTGAATGAGCAACGGCCAGCGCGGGCGCCGCATGCGCGGCTGATCAGCTTCGTCACCGACCGGCCCGGCCACGACTGGCGCTATGCCATAGACGCCGGCAAGATGGCCCACGAACTGGACTGGAAACCCTCGGAAACCTTCCCCAGCGGCATCGCCAAGACCGTGGATTGGTATCTGGAGCGCTGGGACACCGGACCGACATAGCCGAACTCGCCGGTCCAGCGGAATCCTCTTGCAAGTCCGTTGTCCGTCACCATATCCCGACTCATGCCTACCGATACCGATCCGAATACCATGCCCGATTCCAGTTTCGAGTTGATCCGCCGCCAGGCCATCCCTTCGCTGCGCCTGGAGCTGCAAGACTACCGCCATCGCGGCACCGGGGCGCGGCATATCCACCTCTCCGCCGACGACAAGCACAATGTGTTCCTGATGGCATTTCTCACCGTACCGCAGGATTCCACCGGGGTGGCCCATATTCTCGAACACACGGCGCTATGCGGCAGCCGGCGCTATCCGGTGCGCGATCCGTTCTTCATGATGACCCGTCGGTCCTTGAACACCTTCATGAATGCCTTCACCGGGGCCGATTGGACCGCCTACCCCTTCGCCAGCCAGAACCGCAAGGACTTCGACAATCTGCTCGATGTCTATCTGGACGCGGCCTTTTTCCCGCTGCTGAACGAGTTGGACTTCGCCCAGGAAGGCTGGCGGCTGGAGTTGAGCGACCCCGATGATCCCGACTCGCCGCTGGTGTTCAAGGGCGTGGTCTACAACGAGATGAAAGGCGTGCTGAGCGCCCCGGTCAGCCGGCTGCACGAGGCCTTGCAGTCCCGACTCTACCCGTCCACCACCTACCATTACAACAGCGGCGGCGACCCGGCCGAGATTCCCAAGCTGAGTCATGCCGATCTCAAGGACTTCCATGCCCGCCATTATCATCCGTCGAATGCCCTGTTCATGACCTATGGCGATATTCCCGCCAACGATCACCAGCAGCGCTTCGAGCAGCGTGTCCTCAGCCATTTTCGGGCCATCGACATCGATTTCCACATCCCGGACGAACAGCGCTTCGACACCCCGCAGGCGGTTACCGTCAGCTATCCCCTGCAGGAGAAGGATAGTCGGCGCAAGACGCACATCGTACTGGGCTGGTTGCTGGGACCCAACACCGATCCTCGAGGGGTTCTGCAAGCCCAGCTGCTCAGCGATATCCTGCTGGACAACTCCAGCTCGCCACTGCGCCATGCGCTGGAGACTTCCCCGCTGGGCACCGCGCCCTCGCCCCTGTGCGGCTATGGAGACGACAACCGCGAGACCAGCTTCGTCTGTGGTCTGGAGGGTACCGACCCGGAACACGCCGACGCGGTCGAACAGTTGATACTCGATACCCTGAGGCAGATCGCCGATCGGGGCGTTCCCTCCGAGACGGTCGAAGCCATGCTGCATCAGTTGGAATTGGCCCAGCGCGAGATCAGCGGCGACGGTTTCCCCTATGGCCTGCAACTGATTCTGGAAGCCCTGACTCCGGCCATCCATGGCGGCGATCCGGTGGCGGCCCTGGACCTGGACGACCAGCTGGAACAGCTGCGCGCCGATTGTCGGGATCCGGCCTTCATCCCGACCCTGGTCCGGCGACTGCTGCTCGACAACCCGCATCGGGTCAGACTGGTCATGGAGCCGGACGCCGAACTGCCCGCCCGCGAAGCAGAGGCTGAACAGCATCAGCTGGAGACGCTGCGCGCCCGACTCGGTGCCGTGGCCCGCAGCTGTTTGGCGGAAGCCGCGCGAGCCCTGGAGCAACGCCAGCAACAGGAGAACGATCCCGAGCTGCTGCCCCGCGTCACGCTGGCCGATGTCGCGCCGGATCTGGACATTCCCGAGGGAACCAGCCGCCCCCTGGGTGAACTGCCGACCACTTGGTACGCCCGTCCGACCAACGGCATGGTCTATGCCCAGCTGATCCTCGATCTGCCGCGACTGGAACCCGAGCTGCATCATGCCCTACTGCCGCTGTACACGGCCTGTTTGACCGAGGTCGGCTGCAACGGCCATGACTATCTGAGCCAGCAGGCCCACCAGGCCGCCAATGTCGGCGGCATCGGTGCCAGTCTCATGGTGCGCAACACCCTGGACCCGAACGAGACCGTGAAAGGTGTACTGGTTCTGGCCGGCAAGGCTCTGCTGCGCAAGCAGACCGAGCTGGCCGAGCTGATGGCCCAGACCCTGAGCGATGCCCGTTTCGATGAGTTGGGCCGACTGCGCGAGCTGATCGCCCAGATCCGAGCCCAGCGCGAAGCCGGCATCACCCGGTCGGGGCACATGCTGGCCATGGCGGCCGCCAGCAGCGGTATCAGTCCGGTGGCTGCCCTGGCCCACCGCTGGGACGGTCTGGCCGGGCTCAAGGAGCTCAAGCTGCTGGATGATGGCCTGGACGATCCGGACACGCTGGACCGCTTCGGTGCATCCCTGGCGCTGATCCATAGTCGGCTGCAACACGCGTCCCGGCAACTGCTGGTGGTCAGCGAAGCCGAACCGCAAGCGGCACTGGCCACGGCATTCGGTCACGCTCTGGCCGACTTGCCCCCGACCCGAGCGCAAGCAGCCTTCATGCCGGATTCCAATTCGGCAGCAGCAGCCAGTGGCTGGCGCACCAGCACCCAAGTCAGCTTCTGTGCCGCTGCCTGGCCGGCCCCACAATTGGCTCATCCGGACGCACCCGCGCTGATGGTGCTGGGTGAGTTTCTACGCAACGGCTATCTGCACCGTGCGGTACGGGAACAGGGCGGCGCCTATGGCGCCGGTGCCGGCTTCAATGCCGATAGCGGCAGTTTCCGCATGTTCTCCTACCGCGACCCGCGCCTGGAGGAAACTTTTGCCGATTTCCAGCGCGCCATCGACTGGCTGCACAGCGCCAACCATACCCCGCGCGGCCTGGAAGAGGCGATTCTGGGTATCATCAGCTCCATCGACAAACCCGGTTCACCCGCGGGCGAAGCGATCAGCGCCCATTACGCCGCGCTGTTCGGCCGCACCCCGCAATGGCGCCGCGAATTCCGCCAGCGGGTGCTGTCGGTCAGCCTCGATGATCTGCGCCGGGTGGCGGCGGATTACCTGCATCCGGAGACCATGCGCCGGGCGGCCATCGCCTCCGGCCTGGCCTTGAACGCACTGACCGACTGGGAAGTGGACTCCATATAGCGACCCATGTCCATGTTGCGGGCCTTGCTATTCGATGTGGACGGAACCCTCGCGGAAACCGAGGAAGCCCACCGCGCGGCGTTCAACCAGACCTTTGCCGAATTCGGCCTGCCCTGGTCCTGGGATCGGACTCTATACCGCGAACTGCTCAAGGTCTCGGGCGGCAAGGAGCGGATGCGGGCCTATGCCGAACACCACGCCCCGGAACGCCTTGATGCCGGTCTGGCCGAACGGATTCCCGCCCTGCACCAACGCAAAACCGAGCACTACACGCGGGCGGTTGCCGCCGGCGGCGTACCCTTGCGCCCCGGTGTCGCCAGCCTGATCGACACAGCCAGGCAGCACGGGCTGCGCTTGGCGGTCGCCACCACCACCAGCACCGCCAATGTCATCGCCCTGCTGGACGGCGCGACCGGGGGCGCGGGGCACGACTGGTTCGAAACCCTGGTCTGCGCCGAGGACGCGCCGATCAAGAAGCCCGATCCGCAAGTCTATCGGGAAGCCCTGCGCCGGCTGGCGCTACCGGCTTCGGCCTGTCTGGCGCTGGAAGATTCGCGTAACGGGGTCATGGCAGCGCGAGCCGCCGGGATCGCGGTGGTGGTCGGGGAGAGCGTCTACACCGCCGGCGACGACTTCACCGGCGCGGCGGCGGTTTACCCCGATTTCGCTGCCCTTACCCTCCAAGACCTGATACGCCACCACGCCGCCGGCCAACCACTCTGACTACTATCTGTTTCACGCCGACTGCGCGGCATCCAATCCCCCCCGCGCGCGGAGCACGCGGTTGGCGGCGCTGACCACCGCCCGCAGTGACGCCGTGACGATGTTCTTGTGGATGCCGACGCCGAACACGGTTTCACCCTCCGGCGTCTGCAGCTGCAGATAGGCCGCCGCAGTCGCATCGCCGTGATGGGCCGAGCTGCCGACCGCATGCTCGCGATAATCGACTACCCGCATTTCCAGCCCGCAATGCTGGGCGAGCGCGTCGAGAAACGCATCAATCGGGCCGTTGCCCTTGCCGGTGATGATCCGTTCCTGGCCCCGCTCCAGGATCTTGGCCGTGATCTGGCGCACCTCGGTGGCGTGGGTATCCGGCTTGGTCCGGTATTCCAAAACCCCGAACGGCTCATCCAGCCGCAGATACTCGTCCTGAAACGCCTCCCAGATCCGGGCCGAGCCGAGTTCCTTGCCGGTTTCGTCGGTGATCGACTGGACCACGTTGGAGAACTCCACCTGCAACAGCCGGGGCAGTTGCAAACCGTAATCCTGCTCCAGCAGATAGCTGATGCCGCCCTTGCCGGACTGGCTGTTGACCCGGATCACCGCCTCGTAGCTGCGCCCCAGATCCTGCGGGTCGATCGGCAGATAGGGCATTTCCCACAGCCCGCTGTTGGACTTGCGGCGCGCCGCGAAGCCCTTCTTGATGGCGTCCTGATGCGAGCCGGAAAAGGCGGTGAACACCAGTTCTCCCCCGTAGGGATGGCGCGGGTGCACCGGCAACTGGTTGCAGTACTCGACACAGCGCACGATCTCGTTGATGTTCGAGAAGTCCAGCTTGGGATCCACCCCCTGGCTGTACAGGTTCAAGCCCAGGGTGACGATATCGACGTTGCCGGTGCGCTCGCCGTTGCCGAACAAGGTACCCTCGACCCGGTCGGCGCCTGCCATCACCCCCAGCTCGGCGGCCGCCACCCCGGTACCGCGGTCGTTGTGCGGGTGCAGGCTGACGATCACGCAGTCGCGATGCTTGATGTTGCGGCAGAACCATTCGATCTGATCGGCGTAGATATTCGGGGTGGACGCCTCCACGGTAGCCGGCAGATTGAAAATCAAGCGCTGTTCGGGGGTTGGTTCGTAAACCTCCATGACCGCTTCGCATACCGCCTTGGACACCTCCAGTTCGGTATTGGTGAACAGCTCCGGCGAATACTGGAACACCCACTCGGTTTCCGGGTGTTCGGCGGCGCGCCGCTTGATATGCCGAGCTGCCCGGGCGGCGATGTCGATCACCCCGGCGACATCGGTATCGAATACCACCCGGCGAAACAGCGGTGCCGTGGCATTGTAGACATGCACGATGGCGCGGCGGGCGCCGACCAGCGATTCGAAGGTGCGGTCGATGAGCGGCTCGCGCGCCTGGGTCAGCGCCTGGATGGTGACGTCGGGCGGCACCAGATCCAGCTCGATCAGCTGGCGCACGAAGTCGAAATCGGTCTGCGAGGCGGACGGAAAACCGACTTCGATCTCCTTGAATCCCAGCCGCACCAGCAGCTCGAACATCCGCCGCTTGCGCTCGGGACCCATGGGCTCGACCAGCGCCTGATTACCATCGCGCAGATCGACGCTGCACCAGATCGGCGGCTGGTCGATCACCCGCGACGGCCATTGCCGGTCGGGCAATTGAACGGGCTGGAACGGTCGGTATTTATGACTGGGATCTGACAACATGATGATTCTCCTGAAACTGCGAAAGGGATCTGACGTGACCCGACTACGGCCATCGGGTGGCCACTAGGCCCGACGGCCGCGGCTAAGTCGCAGTAGCAGAAAAACCTGCCGAACGGATGGCTGCGGAGAGTAACTACAGCAACTGGAATCAGTAGTGGACATGAGCAATCCTCGAAAACGGGAACACGCGCCGAAAAGGCAAGCGGCCGGCCGACGCCCCTGAAGGGCGCCGGTCAGATAAGTCGTAGCGTGTTCGGCGGGAATTGCATCATGCGCACAGATTAGGCCAATCCCGGCCGATCGGTCAAGCCCCGGCCGCCAGGATACCCGGCTTCACCGTGCGTATCCCTCGTGTCCCGCAGGAGGCGGCGACGGTGGACTACCGGTGTGGCGCTAGAGACCCGCTGCAGCGGGACCCGATGAAGCAAGGCTCGCTTATCGTGCGAGCGTACCGCCGAACTCGCGCACCAGCGCCTGGTAGTCCTCCGATTCGCGCAGCAAGCGGCCCGCGACCTCGCGCAGCCGGTCGACCGCTTCCTCGGGGAGCACGAAGCTGGTGGGCAGGTTCAGAAAATACTCGCGCTCCTCCGGATCGGGGAGGGCATCGAAGCTGACGTCCAGCACTTCCACGGTGATTTTCGGCACGCTCGCTTCGGCCTGCGCCTCGCTCATGCCCGCGAGCCGCGCC
>CAYMHN010000133.1:0-8251 GCA_964390235.1 uncultured Candidatus Competibacteraceae bacterium | reverse complement strand
CTGCGTCGTTGCCCAGCAGGTAGGAGCGCATCAATAGCACACCGACGGTACCCCGGGCGCCGGCAACGGTGGGCAGGGCATTGATCCGGTCGCTGATCCGACCGGCCATGCGCGGGTGATAGAGACCGACTTCCGGATATTCCACCGGCGGGGCCACCTCGATGGTGCCGCGCAGACCGCGGCGGGGGCCATCGGCGTAACGGTCCACCAGCAGCCGCACCATGCTGGCGATGTTTTCCTCCGAACCGGCCAGCCAGTACTGGAGGGTGAGAAAATAGGCACGCACATCCTGCGCGGTACCGGGAATGAAACGCAGAATTTTCGGAATCCGGCGCAGCATCTTCATCTGCTTTGCGCCGGCCGTGGCCTTGGCCTCGTTGCCGCCACTCCTGCCGCGCAAGCGCTTGAGGAACGCCATCGGACCACGGGTAGTGCCGTCCATGCTGAACTTGCCCATTCGGGTCAGGCGCATCACTTCACCAGCCGACATCGCGCAGACCATGGCGTCGCACTGTTCGCGCCGAGCTTGCAGTGCGGGCAGAACCGGCAGGAAGTGATCTTCCATGAACAGCATGGTGGCAATGACGATATCGGCCTGGCCGATATCGCTGAGGCAACGCTCGAGCCCGGCCGCATCGCTGCACCACTCGGCCGCCGCGTACAGATTCAGCTCGAGATTCGGCAGTCGGCGAGTGAGTACCGGGCGAGCGCGTTCCGTGGCGCTGGCCAGATGGCTGTCCATCGTTACGATCACGACTCGCACGGACGTCGGATCAGCGGCCGAAGTGTGCTTTGGCATCGTAGAGGGTCTCGATGGTTATCGTTGAAACACCGCGATCCAGAGCGAATCGTTCGGTATTGCGGCGGGCCTTGCCTCGCACGAAAAACGGGATCTTGCGCAGTTCCCGCTCGGCTTCCGGCGCCCAGGCGAGAGCGGAGTCCGGTGTGGTAGTCGAGGTGTTCGGAGGTTGTTCGACGAGCTTGCCGACGGCATGGCCGAGGTGGGAGGGCGTGGCCGTGTCGTGGAACTCGAAATCCTCTCGGAACATGCCCAGCAGATGCTCTTCCAGCCCCATCATCAGCGGATGTACCCAGGTATCGAAGATGACGTTGGCACCTTCGAAACCCATCTGCGGGGAATACCGGGCCGGGAAGTCCTGCACATGGACCGGCGCCGAGATCACGGCGCAGGCGATGCCGAGGCGCTTGGCGATATGGCGCTCCATCTGGGTACCCAGCATCAGTTCGGGTTGCAACTCGGCGACTTTGGCCTCGACCTCCAGATAATCGTCGGTGATCAGTGCCTCGACCTCGTAATCTCGGGCCGCCTCGCGTACCTCGCGGGCGAACTCGCGGCTGTAGGTGCCCAGGCCGACCACGGTGAAGCCCATTTCCTCCCGAGCGATGCGCGCGGCCGCCAGGGCGTGGGTGGCGTCGGCGAAGATGAACACCCGCTTACCGGTGAGATAGGTCGAATCCACCGAGCGGGCGTACCAGGGCAGCCGCGACTGCGAGGCTCCGAGCGTGGCTATTCCGGCATGCTCGCGCGCCAGCAGAGGAGCGGGATCGACACCAGCCAGCGCCGCCACCTCGGCGATGAAGTCGCGGGTCGCGCCCACGCCGATCGGGACGGTTCGGGTATACGGCATGCCGAACATGCGCTGTAGCCAGGCCGCCGTGGTGCGCGAGGTTTCGGGGTAGAGATCGATATTGAAGTCGGCCTCGGGCAGGCGTTGAATATCGGCCGGTGTCGCTCCCAGGGGGACGGTGGTGTTGATCTCGATGCCGAGCTGGTCGAGCAGGCGGCCGATCTCGACGACATCGTCGCGGCAACGAAAGCCCAGCGAAGTGGGTCCGAGCAGATTGGCGCGCGGCCGGCGACCCTCGGGGCGCGCCGGGCGTGGCGTACCGGGTGCGGGAATGCGGTCGGCCAGCAGTATTCTGGTCAGCTGATACAGCGTTTCGGCGGCGCCCCAGTTCTCTTTCTTGGAGTAGGCCGGTAGTTCCAAGGGGATCACCGGCACTGGCAGATTCATGCCCAGGGCCAGGGCGCCCGCCTGATCCTGAATCAACTCCGCGGTGCACGACTCGCCGACCAGCAGTGCCTGGGGTCTGAAGCGCTCGTAGGCCTCGGCGACCGCGGTCGTCACCATATTGGCGGTATCGCTGCCGAGGTCGCGGGCCTGGAAGGTCGTGTAACTGACGGGCGGCCGTTGGTCCTGGCGTTCGTTCATGGTGAACAGCAGGTCGGCATAGGTATCGCCCTGCGGGGCGTGCAGCACATAGTGCAGCTCCCGCATCGAGGTGGCGATGCGCATCGCGCCGACATGGGGCGGTCCTTCATAGGTCCAGAGCGTCAGCTGCATGGCGCGCGCCTCATACGCTCAGCCGCGCCCGCCGATCCAGCGGTCGCGCGAAGATTTCAGCCAGATCCGCCGCCTGCTCGTAACCGTGGATCGGCGTGAACACCAGTTCTATCGACCACTTGGTGGTCAGCCCCTCGGCCTCCAGCGGGTTGGCCAGTCCAAGTCCGCAAACGGTGAGATCGGGCCGGGCGGCGCGCAGGCGGTCCAGCTGTTTGTCTACATGCTGGCCTTCGCTCAGCAGCGTGTCGGTGGGCAGCAAGGGGAGTTCGGCGCCGACCATCTGGCGATCCAGATACGGCGTGCCGATCTCGACTGGCCGCATACCCAGTTCGCGGTTCAGAAACCGCGCCAGGGGGATTTCGAGCTGCGAGTCGGGTAACATGAACAGCCGTTTGCCGGCCAGCAGCTGCCGATACCTGGCGAGCCCGATGCGTGCCCGTTCGATCAGCGGCTTGGTTACCGCATCGAAGTGTGCCGGGGTGACGTTCCACGGTGCCGCGGCGGCGGCCAGCCAGCGGGTCATGCCCTCGGCCCCGAGGGGATAGGGCGCCGACAGCAAGGCGGCGCCGCGCGCGACCAGGGCTCGGATCGTCTCGCCATTAAAGGGTTGGGCCGGCAGCAGCAGGGTGTTCGGTCCCACGGCTGGCAAATCGCTCGCCCGGCGGGCCGGCAGATAATACACCGGGCCGATACCGAGCTGGTCGAACAGGCGCTGGAACTGATCCTCGACAATATCGGCCAGACAGCCGACCACCAGCAGGTGTTTCTCATCCGTGGCCGGCAGCGTGGGGACCATGGCTCGGAGCGCGTTGTCCTCGCCCTGGGTGAAAGTGGTCTCGATCCCCGACCCCGAATAGTTGAGCACCCGCACCCCGGGGAACAGCCGTGCATTCAGACGTTCGGCTGCTTTTGTCAAATCCAGCTTGATGACCTCGGAGGGGCAGGAGCCGACCAGGAACAGTGTCTTGATGTCGGGACGCCGTTCCAGCAAGGTGACACAGATACGATCGAGTTCCTCGTTGACATCGGCCAGCCCGGCCAGATCGCGGTCGGTCAGTATGGCCGTGCCGAACCGGGGTTCCGCGAAGATCATGACGCCCGCCGCGGACTGGATCAGATGGGCACAGGTGCGTGAACCGACGACCAGAAAGAAGGCGTCCTGGATTTTTCGATGCAACCAGATGATGCCGGTCAGGCCGCAGAATACTTCACGCTGACCACGCTCGCGCAGGACCGGCAGCTCCGGGGTGCAGAGGGGTGCGGCCGAAGCACTCATCGGTCGGCCAATCTCAGGGTGGCCGAACCGGACGGGCCGGGTTGGCTGAGCCGCGCCGCCCGCAGCTTGAGCACGAACTGGGCGGCATTGACGACATAGGTGATATAGGCGGCCAGTGCCAGCAACATCTGCTCGCGGGGCGTCATGAGCCCGAAGATCAGCGCAAGCAGATAAGCCGTGTGCAGCGCCATGACCAGCATGCTGACCACGTCTTCCCAGAAGAACACCGGCGCGAACAGATAGCGGCCGAAAACGTCGCGCTCCCACAGGCAACCGGTGATCATGATGGCATACAGGAACAGGGTCTTGACGATGACCGAGGCGGTCGCCATGGCCAGTCCTTCGCCACTGGCCAGATAGCGCAACACCAGGTAGAGACTGATCAGGAAAACCACGAACTGTAGAGGTGCCAGCACGCCCTGAACCAGGGTCCAGCGCGAGGCATCACGGCGCCGACGCTCATCGGCACTGTAGAGCGGTCGAGACTGGATATTCCGGGCTCGGGGTCTATGCATTGTGTTTTCTCTCCATAACTACCCGTTTTGCACGAAAGTCTAGACGGGCACCTGATGCCTGTCAACAATTCTAGACGTAAATATTAATTGACAAAAAGAATCCACCGATCGAAAATTGATTAAAAAATAATTTGTGTCCTGCTAAGCTGACAGCACTAAAGCCTGAATGCCGAGACCGCCATCCTCCGGGATGACCTTTTCGGTGCGTTGGTACCTAAAAGCGGGCTTGGGCTCGCACTCTCGCTAAGAAGGAGGAGACTGATGGCTGGCTTGACGCAGGGGGTTGCAACACGGGAATACGTGGAAGATATCTATACCGGCGCCGGCTCGCGCCCAACAAGGACTTTCAAATCGAGTAGCAAGACGGAACGGAACATGGATCAGCTGGTTCGAACCATCGAAGGGGAAATCATCCCCCGCCTGATGCTGACTTGGCGCCCCCCCCCGGGGATCGCATGCCTTCCCACCGACAAGGTCGTACCGGATGCCGAGGATGTCAAGGCATTCGCCAAGCTGGTACTGTTGCATGACACCAGCGTCGCCCATTCCTATATTCGAGCCTTGCGCACCCAGGGCACTTCGCTGGAGACGATCTGTCTCAATTTGCTGGCGCCCACAGCGCGCCATCTCGGCGATCTGTGGAGTGAAGACCTGTGCGATTTCACCGATGTCACGGTGGGTTTGTGCCGTCTCCACCAGGTGTTGCGCGAGTTCAGCGCCGATTTCCAGAGTGAGGTCGAGCAATATGAAACCGACCAGCGCGAGTGTGGGCGTCGGGTGTTGCTGCTGCCGGTACCCGGGGAGCAGCACTCGTTCGGTCTGCTCATGGTGGCGGAGTTCTTTCGCCGTTCGAGTTGGGATGTATGGGGCGGGCCGGCCGCGTCGAGCGACGATCTGATCAGCCTGGTTCGCAGCGAGTGGTTTGCCATGGTCGGTCTGTCCCTGAGCTGCGAGCGCCATTTGGACGGCCTGAAGTCGGGTAATTGAGAACCCACCGGAAACCACGGGACAGGTAGTGGAGGCAGGCAAGCACTTCATAGCGCCGCGGAAGTCGTTCGGCGATCTCGATGCCGAGGATGCCGCCAAGCTGGTCGCGGCTACCGCGGATATCGCGCTGATCGTTGACGGCAAGGGGATCGTGCGTGATCTGGCTTTCGGTAACGAGGATCTTTCCCTGGAGGGTTATGGCAAATGGCTGGGCCAAGCCTGGGCGGACACCGTGACCGTGGAGAGCCGTCCGAAAGTGGAAGCCATGCTTCGGGATGCCGCCTTGAAGCTCCCCACCCGGCGCCGTCAGGTCAACCACCCCTCGTCCCGAGGGGTGGATGTCCCGGTCCTGTACTCCGCCGTGCCGGTGGGGCGTGAAGGTCGAATCATTGCGATTGGCCGCGATCTGCGAACCATTGCCACATTGCAGCAGCGGCTGGTGGATGCCCAGATTTCCATGGAACGGGACTATGCCCGACTGCGCCATGCGGAAACGCGCTACCGACTCCTGTTCCAGCTGGCCGCGGAAGCGGTGCTGATCCTTGATGCAACCAACCAACAGGTGGTCGAAGCCAATCCGGCCACGTGCCGGATGCTGGGCAACAGTACCCGGCAGCTGGTCGGGCGTCCTTTCCCCAAGGGTTTCGATGCCGAGAGTACCCGGGCCATACAGTCGCTGCTGGCATCGGTTAGAACCGTGGGGCGGGTCGAGGATATCCGGGCCGTCTCGGTGGACGGCAAACGGGAGTTCCTGGTCTCGGCTTCCTTGTTCCGCCAGGACGATGTCGTGCATTTTCTGGTGCGCCTCTCGCCCTTGCGCGTCGACTCGGCCGATGCGAACCCGCCGACCTCCCGATCGAAACTGTTGGCCGTGGTGGACAGTCTACCCGACGGATTCGTCGTCACCGATCTTGACGGGCGGGTACTGACCGCGAATCGGGCATTCCTCGATCTGGTACAGCTGGCCACCGAGGAGCAGGCCAGGGGCGAGTCCCTGGATCGCTGGTTTGCCCGACCCGGGGTGGATCTCAACGTGTTGCTGGCCAATCTTCGCCAGCATGGCGCGGTTCGTCTGTTCGCCTCGACCCTGCGGGGTGAATACGGGTCCACCTTGGAGGTCGAGATTTCCGCGGTCTCGGTACCCAATGGCGAGCAGCCCTGCCTGGGTTTCGCGATCCGCAATGTCGGCCGGCGTCTGACGATCAACTCCCGAGTCGACCAGGAACTGCCACGCTCGGTCAAGCAGCTTACCGAGCTGGTCGGTCGTGTCTCGCTCAAGGAAATGGTGCGGGAGACGACCGATGTGATCGAGCGCCTGTGCATCGAGGCGGCGTTGGAACTGACCGGTGACAACCGTGCCTCGGCAGCCGAGATGCTGGGCCTGAGCCGACAAAGCCTGTATGTCAAACTACGCCGTTACGGTCTGGGTGATCTGACTTCGGATAACGGGAGCTGAACGCCCTTGCCGGTATGCAGGGTGGGTGGGTCGAATGTAAGTTTTAATTGACGGTTATTGATGTCAAGTATAATTTACTACTAATGACGCGCCCGAATTTTCCAGCCGTACTCGAACTCCTGAAGCCGATCACTTGGTTTCCGCCGATGTGGGCCTTCGGTTGTGGCGTGGTCTCCGCGGGAGCGACGGTGCAGGGCCGTTGGCCGGTCATCATCGCCGGCGTTGCCTTGGCCGGTCCGCTGGTCTGCGCCACCAGTCAGGCGGTGAACGACTGGTATGACCGGCATGTGGATGCGATCAACGAACCCGACCGGCCGATACCGTCGGGACGGATACCCGGCCAGTGGGGGCTGTACATCGCGCTGATCTGGACGGGCTTGTCGCTCATCGTTGCCGCCGCGCTGGGCATGGTGGTGTTCGCGGCGGCCGTGATCGGCTTGTTGCTGGCCTGGGCCTATAGCGCGCCGCCGGTGCGACTCAAGAAGAACGGTTGGTGGGGCAACAGCGCCGTGGCCGTCTGCTACGAAGGGTTGCCCTGGATTACCGGGGCCGCGGTGATGGCCGGCGGGGCGGTGCCGGATTGGCGAATCCTGGTGATTGCCGCACTGTACAGCGCCGGAGCGCACGGGATCATGACGCTGAACGACTTCAAGTCGATCGAAGGGGATCGTCGCATGGGCATCGGTTCCCTGCCCGCCAGACTGGGCGCCGAGGTCGCGGGTCGGGTGGCCTGCCTGGCCATGGCCGTACCCCAGGTGGTGGTGGTGATCCTGTTAGTGGCCTGGGGCCGGCCATGGCATGCCACTGCCGTGGCGCTGTTTCTGGTGGTGCAACTGCTGCTGATGGTGCGTTTGCTGCAGAGCCCGCGCGAACGGGCGCCCTGGTATAACGCGACTGGTGTCAGCCTCTATGTCCTGGGCATGCTGGTCAGCGCCTTCGCCCTGCGTCAGGTGCTGCCGACATGACACCGCTGGGCTGGTTCGGCATCGTGCGGCTGGGGCTGATCCAGACCGCCCTGGGTTCGATCGTGGTGCTGACCACCTCCACCCTGAACCGGGTGATGATCGTCGAACTGGCGCTGCCCGCCGTATTGCCGGGCGCGCTGGTTGCTCTGTACTATACCGTGCAGCTGCTCAGACCTCGCCTGGGCTATGGTTCGGATATCGGTGGTCGGCGCACGCCCTGGATCATCGGCGGAATGGCGCTGTTGGCCGTGGCCGGGGTCGGCGCCGCCGCCGCCACGGCCTTGATGGGCGTACATGCCCCGGCGGGGATTGCACTGGCCATCGTCGCTTTCCTACTGATCGGCGTCGGTGTCGGGGCTGCCGGGACGTCCTTGCTGGTGCTGCTGGCCAAGCGGGTTGATGACCGGCGTCGCTCGGCCGCCGCTTTCGGGTTGGGTGGCCTGCTCGGTACCGCGTCCATCGACCTGACCCGCTATCTGTTCGATTCCCCCGTCATTTCCTACGCAACCGTATTCACGGCCGAGGCGCTGCTGTTCCTGGTCGCCGCCGGCCTCGCGGCCCAGGTCGGTGCGTCCCGTGTTGAGGCCGCTACGACTCCGTCAGCTGTCACCGGTGACGGACACCTTCCCAGCATGAACCAACGGTGAAGACCATGACCGCTCTTGAGCTTTTCGATGCCGTGGTGG
>CAYMHN010000132.1:362-8271 GCA_964390235.1 uncultured Candidatus Competibacteraceae bacterium | reverse complement strand
GATGCCGGGCCAGGCGAAGATGGTCTCGGTGACCACGGCGAAGGCGATCACCGAGCCCAGTTCCAGGCCGATCACGGTGATCAGCGGGATGAGAATATTCTTGAACACGTGCAGGCCGATCACCCGTCGCTCGCTCAGCCCCTTGGCGCGGGCGAACTTGACATAGTCCAGTTGCAGGGTCTCGCGCATGCCGGCGCGGGTCAGGCGAATCACCAGCGACATCTTGAACAGGGCCAGATTCAGCGCCGGCAGCAGCAGATGGCGCCAGCCGTTCAGGGTCCAGAGACTGGATTCCATGCCCAGGAACACGGCCGTCTCGCCGCGCCCACCGGCCGGCAGCCATTGCAGGATCACCGCGAAGATCATGATCAGCATCAGCCCCTGCCAGAAATTGGGCAGGCTGAAGCCGAGGATGGAACCGGCCATGATGCCGCGTCCGGATAGCGAATCCGGGTACAGCCCGGCCCACATGCCCAAGGGGATGCCGATCACCAGCGAGATCAGCATGGCGGCGAAAGCCAGCTCCAGGGTCGCCGGCAACCGTTGCAACACCAAGCTCAGGGCCGGCTGGTTATAGACGAAGGAACGACCTAGATCGCCTTGCAGCAAGTTCCGCACGAACAATCCATACTGGGTCCACAGAGGTTGGTCCAGGCCCAGGGCGCGGATCGCCCGTTCACGCTCGGCCTGGGTGGCATCCGGGGCGATCAGGATGTCGATCGGATTGCCGATGGCATAGACACCGATGAACACGATGACCGTCATCGCCGCTAGCACCAGCAGGGCTTGCAGCAGCCGGCGGACGATGTAGACGGTCATGGGTTATTTCCCATCTACGAAAACACTGTTCCCGATATCCCCCTTTGAAAAAGGGGGGACAGGGGGGATTTTCACTCCGCGACCACTTCCATAACCATGGTGTACTCGTCGGTACGCGGAATGTAGCGCAAGCCCTTGCGGGTACCCCAGGTATTGACCTGGAAGTGGGTGGGGATCAGGCCGACCTCGTTCATGGCGACTTCGGTGGCCCTGGCCAGCAGATCGGCGCGCTGGTCGGCGTCCAGGG
Organism: uncultured Candidatus Competibacteraceae bacterium; assembly: GCA_964390235.1. GTDB lineage: Bacteria > Pseudomonadota > Gammaproteobacteria > Competibacterales > Competibacteraceae > CAYMHN01. The sequence goes on along the minus strand of CAYMHN010000132.1, from coordinate 7,205 downwards.
TTTGCAGGGCCTGCTCCAGCAGGGCATCCATTTCCGGGCTGGAGTACCGCCCGCGGTTGGTCGAACCCATGCCGGTCTCGGGATTGTAGGTGGCCAGCAAGGCTCGCAACGGCGAGGAGGCCTCGCCGGTACCGGAGCCCCAGCCGACCAGCATCAAGCTGAACTCCAGCGCCGAGGCGCGCCCGAAATAGACCGCCGGCGGCATGGTATCCACCGAGGTTTCGATGCCGATGCGGCTCAGCATCTGGGCCACGGCTTGCAGGGTCTGGGCGTCGTTGATATAGCGCCCGCTGGGACCGTGGATGGTCAGCTTGAAGCCGTCCGGATAGCCGGCCTCGGCCAGCAACTGGCGGGCCAGATCGACGTCGTAGGCCGGCACCTCGATGTTCTCGCTGACCCCGAAGAAGCCGTCCGGCAGCAACTGACCGGCTGGCAGGGCCACTCCCTCCATGATGCGCTCGACGATGGCATCGCGGTTGATCGCGTGGCTGATCGCCTTGCGTACCCGCACATCGCGCAGCGGGTTGGGGATCTCGCCGCCTTCCTTGGCGGTGGCGTGCGGGGTGACCTCGCGGTCGCTGTCGAGGTGCAGATAGATCACCCGGTTCGACACCCCTTGCGACAGGGTGACGTTGTCATTGCCTTCCAGGGTAGCGATATCCGCCGTGGGCACCCCCTCGATCACATCGACATCGCCCGATAGCAGGGCCGCCACCCGGGCCGGCGCGCTGGTGATCGGCCGGAAGGTCACCCGCTCCCATTGCGGCGCACCGCCCCAGTAGTCGGGGTTGGCTTGCAGCACGATGCGCTCGCCGGGCACATACTCGACAAATGTGAAAGGTCCGGTACCGATGGTCACTTCGCCGCTGTTGTACTGACTGGTGGTCGCCCCCTCGCCATGCCGACGGCTGAGGATGGCGACGGTGCTCAAATCATTGGCCAGCAGGGCATGGACTTCATGGGTATGGATGTGGATGGTGTGATCGTCGATCACCTCGACCTCGCGGATCGAATTCACATAGGTGCCGAAGCTGGACGGGCTGTCCGGCACATTGCCGGCGCGCCCCATGGTGAACACCACGTCGTCGGCCGTGAACGGCGTGCCGTCATGGAAGGTCACTCCCTGGCGCAGCTTGAATTCCCAAGTGGTATCGCCGATCGGTTCCCAGGACTCGGCCAGACCGGGCAGCAGTTCCTGACTGGTGCCCTGGTTGATCAGCCGGTCGAAGATATGCGCGGCGATGGCATTGTTGGGACCGAGGTTGTGGAAATGCGGGTCCATGGAGGTGGGCTCGCTGGCCACGACGATGGTCAGGTTCTGCGCCTGGACCTGGCTGATCATGCCAGCCAGGGCGAGCACGGCGAACAACTGGCCAAAATGTTTGTTCATCATGAATCTCCGTTTTGGGTTGGCGGTTGTTTTGTCCTATCGTATACCCATGAAACACGATTGAGCTAGTTAACGCATCCTGCTCGCCCGAATCCGGCTGGCCGGCAGCCTGCATTTCGCCAATACCACACGCGGGGAAAGCCTTGCCTGTCCCATCCATGCAGTCTGTGGCCAAGATCCTGCTGGCGCTGGCCATCGGTATCTGCGGCGGCCTGTTGTTCCTGTGGTTGCGACTTCCCCTGCCGTGGATGCTGGGCTCGATGTGCGCCTGTCTTGGCGCCGCGCTGTTGCGGCTGCCGATCGCTTCTCCCGGACGCTTGCGCTCCCCCATGGTGGTGGTGCTCGGGGTGCTGCTGGGCAGCGCCTTCACCTGGGAGGTCATGGAGCGCGCTACGGGTTGGTGGTTGAGCCTGCTGATGCTGATCCCTTACAGTGTGATCATCGGCCTGATCGGCATCCCCTATCTGATGCGCTTCGCCGGCTGCGACCGGACCACGGCCTACTTTGCCGCCATGCCGGCCGGCTTGCAGGAGATGGTCATCGTCGGCCGGGCCATGGGCGGCGATGACCGCCAGATCGCCCTGATCCACGGCGCGCGGATCCTGCTGGTGGTGCTCAGCCTGCCCCTGCTGTTCCAGTGGCTGGCGGATGTGGAACTCGGTACCGGTCCCGGCGCCGGTACGCCGCTGACCGCCGTTGCGCCACTGGAGCTGCTGATCCTGGTCGCCTGCGGCGTGCTCGGCTGGCAGCTCGGCATCCGGCTGCGACTGCCGGCGGCCCTGCTGTTCGGCCCCATGATCGTTAGCGCCATCGCCCATCTGACCGGTATCAGCGCCGCCAAGCCGCCGGACGAGATCGTCGCCCTGGCCCAGCTGGTCACCGGTACCTGGGTGGGCTGCCGCTTTGTCGGTGTGCCGCTGCATACCGTCGCCACCACCGTGCTGAATGCCCTGGGGCTGGTGATCATCATGCTGGGGGTGACGGCGGTGATGGCGCTAGTTCTGGCGCCGCTGCTGGATATCTCGTTCGCCGCCGTGGTTCTGGCCTATGCGCCGGGCGGGGTGGTCGAGATGGGGCTGGTGGCCCTGGCTCTGGGTCTGGAGGTGGTGTTCGTCGCCACCCATCACATCGCCCGCATCATCATCGTGATGGCCGGCGCCCCGCTGCTGTTCCGGCTGTTGCGCCGCACCCGCTGGCGGAGCGGCGGCCGGAACAAGCCGACGGAGGAACCATGAGCCTCGGTGGGCTGGCCAGCGTGGTCCCGGTCGTCGGCGGCGCCTATGGGGTGCTGGTGCTGGTGCTGTTTCTGTCGCAGTCGCGGCTGTTGTACCAACCGGACTTCCCGGGCCGCGAACTGACCGCCGACCCGACCCGGATCGGGCTGGTTTTCGAGGAGGTCGAGTTGCCGACCGAGGACGGTGAACAGCTGCACGGCTGGTGGCTGCCGCACCCCCGGGCGCGTGGCACGCTGCTGTTCTTCCACGGCAATGCCGGCAATATCTCGCACCGGCTGGATTCCTTGGCGACCTTCCACGAGCTGGGCCTGAACCAGCTGATCATCGATTATCGCGGCTATGGCCGCAGCAGCGGCAAGCCAAGCGAGCAAGGAACCTATCTGGATGCCCTGGCGGCCTGGAACCATCTGACCGAACAGCGCGGGATAGCGCCGGACGAGATCGTCTTGTTCGGCCGCTCGCTGGGGGCGGCCGTCGCCGCCTGGCTGGCGGCGGATACCCGACCAGGCGCGCTGATTATGGAGTCCGGCTTCAGTTCGCTGCCCGATCTGGCCGCCCGGCTTTACCCCTGGCTGCCGGCCCGCTGGTTGGTCCGATTCCGCTATGACAATCTCGCGGCGCTGGCCGGGGTGGGCAGCCCGGTGCTGATCGTGCACAGCCGTGACGACGAGATCATCCCCTACAGCCATGCCGAAGCGCTGTATGCCGCCGCCGGCCAGCCCAAGAGCTTGCTCAGCCTGCGCGGCGGCCACAACGACGCCATCTTCCGCAGCCGGGAGGCGTATCTGGCCGGGCTGGATGTGTTCCTGAGCGAGCACTTCGGTCACCATCCCTGAAAGGACCGCGGGCCATGTCTGCCAATGCCTGGCTTACCCTGTTCGTGGTAGTGGCCTGCATGGGTACCTTGGTCCGGTCCCGCATCAGCCCGGATCTGGTGCTGGCGGCGGGAGTAGTGGTCCTGCTGGTGCTCGGCGTGCTGCGCCCCGAACAGGCGCTGGCCGGGCTGGCCAATGAAGGGCTGATCACCGTGGCGGCCATGTATGTGGTGGTGGCGGGGGTGCGCGAAACCGGAGGCATGGACTACCTGGTGCGCTATCTACTGGGTCGCCCGCGCGGACTCTATCAGGCACGGTTGCGCTTGATGTTGCCGGCGGCCCTGATCAGTGCCTTTCTGAACAATACCCCGGTGGTCGCGACCTTTCTGCCGGCTACCCTGAACTGGTGTCGGCGCATTGGCCTGTCGCCGTCCCGCCTGCTGCTGCCGATGAGCTACGCGACCATTCTGGGTGGCACGTGCACCCTGATTGGCACCAGCACCAATCTGGTGGTGAACGGCTTGTGGATCAATCACAGCGCTGGCCCTGGGCTGGGTCTGTTCGAACTGGCCTGGGTGGGACTGCCCTGCGCCCTGCTCGGACTGACCTATCTGGTCCTGCTGGGGGAACGGCTGCTGCCCGATCGCCTGCCGGCCACGGCCAGCTTCGCCAATCCGCGCGAATACACGGTGGAGATGGTGGTGGCACCGCAAGGTCCCTTGGTCGGTCGCACGGTGGAGCAGGCCGGTTTGCGGCATCTGGAGGGATTGTACCTGGTGGAGATCGAGCGCGACGGCCGGATCATCGCCGCGGTGGGCGCCAATGAGCGACTGCAAGCGGACGATCGGCTGGTGTTCGCCGGTCACATCGAATCCGTGGTCGAACTGCAACGCATCCAGGGCCTGGTGCCCTCGGCCGAACCCGGTTTCCGGCTGGACGCCCGCTACCCGGAGCGCTGTCTGATCGAGGTGGTGGTCTCCAGCCGTTGCGCCCTGCTCAACGAGACCATCGCCGGTGGCCGCTTCCGCACCGTCTACGGCGCCTCGGTGATCGCCGTGGCCCGCGATGGCAAGCGTATCCAGGGCAAGCTCGGCAACATTCGCTTGCAGCCCGCCGACACCCTGCTGCTGGAAACCCGGCCGGTATTCCTGCAGCGTTATCGCAACGCGCCGGATTTCCTGCTGGTCAGCCATGTGGACGATTCCACCCCACCGCGGTTCGACCGGGCCGGCATCGCCGGAGCCATCCTGCTGGTCCTGGTCTTGCTGGTTGGCAGCGGGCAACTCAGCATGCTGTTGGGCGCGTTGTTGGCGGCCAGTGCCATGCTGGCCACCGGTTGCTGCACGGCCAGCGCCGCCCGCCGCAACCTGGACGGGCAGGTATTGCTGGCCATCGCGGCGGCTTTCGGTCTGGGCAAGGCCTTGGAAGTCAGCGGCGCGGCGGCGCATCTGGCTCATTCCTTCATCGCTCTGGCTGGCGACAATCCCTGGCTGGTGCTGGTGGCGGTGTATCTGCTGGCCTCCGTGCTCACCGAGCTGGTTACCAACAACGCCGTCGCGGTGCTGATGTTTCCCATCGTGGTAGCGGTGGCGGAATCCATGGGGATCAGCCCCCTGCCCTTGGTGGTCACCCTGATGATGGCTGCCTCGGCCAGCTTCGCCACCCCGATCGGTTATCAGACCAATCTGATGGTCTACGGCCCCGGCGGCTACCGCTTCGATGACTATCTGCGCGCCGGCATTCCGCTGAATCTGCTGTGCGGCACACTCACCGTGGTCCTGGTACCCTGGATCTGGCCGTTCTGACCGCGCCTACTCCAGCGCCATCCAGACACAGTCGGTCCAATCCACGACCATGTGGATCAGCAGACCGAGGCCGACCAGGCGGGTTACCCGGGGAATCGTCATCAGCGCATAGGCGCCGATGGCGGGATAGCTGTGCAGCGGGTGAAAACCGATGCTGCATCGATTCGGGTCGAAGATCGGGTCGGCCAGCAGATGGTCCAGATCGACCACCATGGTGGCGATCATGATCAGCCAGGCCTTGAGCAACCGCTCGCGGTAGAAGACGAAGGCAACCAGCGCCGGGACGGCGAAGTGCAGGAACAGGTGAACCGATGATCGGAGCATGGCAAAACCGGCTGACAGATGGCTGCGAAGCGGCATGGTACATCATGCTCGGGAAAGCAACGCACCGATCAATTGACGTTAACGTAAACGTCAATTAAGCTAGCTGGCAATCCGCCACCAAAAGGGCTACCGGCATGGTCCACTTCCCGTCTCTGGATTTCGCCCTGGGCGAGGATATTGATCTGCTACGCGAGAGCGTGCAGTCCTTCGCCGCCGAGGTCATCGCCCCGCAAGCCGCCGCCATCGACCGCGACAATGCTTTCCCCGCCGATCTGTGGCGCAAGCTGGGCGATCTTGGCTTGCTGGGCATCACGGTCGAGGAAGACCTCGGCGGCGCCGGCATGGGCTATCTGGCGCATATCGTCGCCATGGAGGAAATCTCCCGCGCCTCGGCTTCGGTCGGGCTGTCCTACGGCGCCCATTCCAATCTCTGCGTCAATCAGATCCGCCGCAACGGCAGGGAGGACCAGAAGCGCCGCTATCTGCCCAAGCTGATCTCCGGCGAATATGTCGGGGCGCTGGCCATGAGCGAATCGGGTTCCGGTTCCGATGTGGTGTCGATGAAGCTGCGCGCCGACAAGAAAGGCGACCGCTATCTGCTGAACGGCTCCAAGATGTGGATCACCAACGGCGGCGACGCCGATGTGCTGGTGGTCTACGCCAAGACCGACCCCGCCGCCGGCTCCAAGGGCATCACGGCGTTTCTGGTCGAGAAAACCATGGCCGGCTTCAGCGCCGGCGCCAAGCTGGACAAGCTGGGCATGCGCGGTTCCAATACCTATCCGCTGTTCTTCGACGACTGCGAGGTGCCCGCGGAGAACCTGCTGGGCGAGGTCAACGGCGGCGTGCGGGTGCTGATGTCGGGCCTGGACTACGAACGCGCGGTGCTGGCCGGTGGTCCGCTGGGCATCATGGCCGCCTGCCTGGACGCCGTCATCCCCTATCTGCACGAACGCCGGCAGTTCGACCGACCGATCGGCGAGTTCCAGCTGATGCAGGGCAAACTGGCCGATATGTACACCACGCTGAACGCGTGCAAGGCCTATGTCTACGCCGTCGGCCGTGCCTGCGATCATGCCGATCATCCGCGCGCGCTGCGCAAGGACGCCGCCGGTGCGATCCTGTACGCGGCCGAGAAAGCCACCTGGATGGCGCTGGAGGCGATCCAGGTTCTGGGCGGCAACGGCTATATCAACGACTACCCGACCGGCCGATTGCTGCGCGACGCCAAGCTCTACGAGATCGGCGCCGGCACCTCGGAAATCCGCCGCATG
>CAYMHN010000132.1:0-352 GCA_964390235.1 uncultured Candidatus Competibacteraceae bacterium | reverse complement strand
CCACGGCGGTTACGGCTACTGCACCGAGTACGCCATTTCCCGTCACTTCCTGGATCAGAAACTGTGGGAGATCGGCGCCGGTACGTCGGAAATCCGCCGCATGCTGATCGGGCGGGAGTTGTTTGCCGAGACCGCGTAATGTGATCATAGGAGTGGAGGTTCGTCGTGCAGAAAGATCCCATCGTCATCGTCAGTGCCGCCCGCACCCCCATGGGCGGCTTCCAGGGCAGTCTGAGCGCGCTGAGCGCGCCGGAACTGGGTGCCGCCGCGATCCGCGCCGCCGTGGAGCGGGCCGGTGTCGCCCCCGAGGACATCGAGGAAGTCATCATGGGCTGCGTGCTACCGGCCGGCC
>CAYMHN010000131.1:0-8277 GCA_964390235.1 uncultured Candidatus Competibacteraceae bacterium | reverse complement strand
GCCCTCGAACAGCGGGGTGGACAGATAGCGCTCCCCGGTGTCGGGCAGCATGCACAGCACCGCGCTGCCTTCCGGCGCCTCGGCGCAGACCCGCAGCGCGCCGGCGAAGGTGGCGCCCCCGGAAATGCCGGTGAGTATGCCCTCCTGGCGAGCCAGCTCGCGCGACCAGTGCAATGCGTCCTTGCCACCGACCGGCAGCACCTGATGGACCCATTCGGCGCTGACCGCGTCCTCGGCCAGCTTGGGGATGAAATCCGGGCTCCAGCCCTGCATCACATGGGGGCGGAAGCGCGGATGGCTGGCCAGCGGCGAGCCGTCCGTTGCCCGTTGCTGGGCGATGCCACTGCCCAATAGCGGTGAATTGTCCGGTTCGCAGACCACGATCCGGGTGTCCGGGCGCTCCCTGGCCAGGACCCTCGCGACGCCTTTCAGGGTGCCGCCGGTGCCGGCGCCGGTCACCCAGTAATCCAGTCGCTCGCCAGCGAAAGCATCGACGATCTCGCGCGCGGTGGTGGCGGAATGGATGTCGGCGTTGGCCTCGTTCTCGAACTGGCGGCACAGGAACCAGCCGTGGGTTTCGGCCAGTTCCCGCGCCTTGGCCAGCATTCCGCTGCCTTTCTGGGCCGCCGAGGTCAGGATCACCTTGGCGCCCAGAAAGCGCATCAGCCGGCGCCGCTCGACGCTGAAGTTCTCGGCCATCACTACGACCAGCGGATAGCCCTTGCGCGCGCAGACCATGGCCAGCCCGATGCCGGTATTGCCGCTGGTGGCCTCGATCACGGTCTGACCAGGTTGCAGCCGACCGCTGCGCTCGGCGTCCTCGATGATGCCCAGGGCCAGCCGGTCCTTGATCGAACCCATGGGATTGAAGGCCTCGACCTTCACGTACAGATCGACCTGTGGCGGGGCGAGCCGGCCGATGCGCACCACCGGCGTATGACCTATGGTGTCGAGTATGCTGGAATACCTCTGGGCCATGTTCTGACTCCTGTAGCGGATAATGACTGTCTTTTCAGACGTGAATCTTGAGCCCGTTCCGTGTCAGGGGGATTGCGGCGTGGCGCGATTGTGTTTCGATTGTTTCAGCCGGACGGCTTGAGGGGAGTGAGGTCGAAGCGCCGGCTCATGCGTGCTGCCAGACCAGGCAGTGGTTGTTGGCCGGCATGGGTCGATCCTCGACCAGTTCCAGGCCAATGCCTCGCGCTAGCCGGTCCACGGACTCGAAGTCGCGGATGCCCATGTGCGGTGCCTGTGAGCGTAACGCCAGATCGAAGCGCGCATTGCTGTCGCTGGTCGGCCGGCCGCCGTAGTGGAACGGCCCGTAGACGACCAGCCTAGCGTCATCGCCGATGACTTCCTCCAGCCCGGCGAACAGCCGTTCCACCTCGGCCCAGCCCATGATGTGCAGGGTGTTGGCGCTGAACACGGCGTCGTAGCGATCTTCGGGCCAGGCGTCGTGGTTGACGTCCAGCCCCAGCGGCGGCGGAGTATTCGGCAAATCGGCTTCGTCCAGCCAGGCCCGGATGCCGGCATGATTCTCGATCCGGTCGGAGGTCTGCCACAGCAGATGGGGCAGGGCGGCGGCGAAATACACGGCATGCTGGCCGGTGCCGCTGCCGATTTCCAGCACCCGGCGACGATCGGCGAAATGCGCCCGCAGCACTTCCAGTATCGGGTCGCGGTTGCGCTCGCAGGCGGGGGCGTAGGGTTTGTGAATGATCGGCTTCACAGATCCTCCAGCAACCGGGCGATTTCCTCAGGTGACGGTAGTTGGCCTTGCAGCGCCCTGGGCAAGGTCTTGGTGATTTCATAGGTCGCCACGCCGATGGGTTTGCGGGCGTCGTGCAGAGCGTACTCGACAACTGTCCGACTTTTCTCCTTACAGAGAATGATGCCGATGGAGGGGTTTTCATCTCCCTGCCGGACCTGTCGATCCAGGGTGGTCAGATAGAATTGCATCTTGCCGACGAATTCCGGCTGAAATTCGCCGATTTTCAGCTCAACGGCCACCAGGCACCGCAAGCGGCGATGGAAGAGCAGCAGGTCGATGAAGTATTCCCTGCCATCGACTTCCAGACGGTACTGGCTGCCCATGAAGGTGAACATGCCACCCATGGCCCGCAGGAAATCCTCGATCCGGGCAATAAGCGCTCGTTCCAGTTCCCGCTCGCTGTGCTCCTCGCCAAGTTCCAGAAAATCGAAGGTGTATTCGTCCTTCACCGCCAGCTTGGCCTGAGCGCGCAGTTCCGGCGTGAGCGCGTGATCGAAGTTGGTCTGACCCGGCAGGGATTTTTCGTAGCTCTGGTTGTCGATCTGATGGATGAGTACGTTCTTCGACCAGCCGAACTTGCGGGTCATGCGGATGTAAAACTCCCTCTCCAAGGGATCCTTGCAGCGCTCCAGGATGGCCAGGTTGTGGCTCCAGCCGATTTCTCGCACCAGTGGTGCGAGTTTTTCCAACCCGACATAGGCCTCGAAAAACGCCTTCATCCGCCAGAGGTTGGAGGCAGAGAAACCTCCCACGCCGGGAAACTCCGCCCGAAGATCGGCGGCGAGCTGTTCCACCACCGCCTTGCCCCATCCGGCGTTTTCCTGCCGCTCCACGATCATCCGCCCGATGTCCCAGTACAGGCCGACCAGTTCCTTGTTGACCGCCTTGAGGGCCTCGTACTGGGCGGAGCGGATGCGCTCCTTGACCTCGGACAGCAGGCGTGGGTAGTCGCCGGGGCCTGCCATGACCCTATGCGAGGTGGTATCAGTCGGCTTCATCCCTGTCCTTCTCCTCATCGTCGCTGCGTGCCGTCAGCTCCGACAACCGCACACGCTGCCGCCCCCGGGCGTCGAAATTGGCCGGGTCCAGCCACTGCTCGAAGGCCGCGCGCAGCGCCGGCCAGTCGCGGTCGATGATGGCGTACCAGGCGGTGTCGCGGTTGCGCTGCTTGTAGACCATGGCCTGGCGGAACACGCCCTCGAACTGAAACCCCAAGCGCTGCGCGGCGGTGCGGGACGGGGCGTTGAGTGCGTCGCACTTCCACTCGTAGCGCCGGTAGCCGAGTTCGTCGAACACCCGGCGCATCATCAGGAACATGGCCTCGGTAGCGGCCGGGGTGCGCTGCAACGACGGCGAGTAGTTGATGTGACCAACCTCGATCACCCCGTTGGCCGGGTCGATGCGCAGATAGCTGGCCACGCCGACCGCCTTGCCGCTGGCGGTGTCGATGATGGCGTGGAACAGCGGATCATCGCCGGTGCAGAAACCCTTCAGCCAGGCGCGGTAGTCGCCCGGGGTGGCGAACGGTTCGTAGGCCATATAGGTCCAGATCCGCCCTTCGCGATCATTGCGATTGGCCTCGAACAGTTCGGCGGCGTGGCGGGCTGGATCCAGCGGTTCGATCCGGCAGTGGCGGCCAGCCATGGGCGTTTTCGGCGGCCGGGGGCGGGGCGACCAGTCGGCCACCGGAAAGCCGATGGGCTGGCCCAGGGTATTGGTCGGCATATCAGGCTCGCAGCACGGTCTTCTGATACAGGTTCTTGAACCGCCCGTCCGGATCGTAGCGGGACTTGAGCGCATCGTAAGTCGATTTATCGTAGATCGCCCAGAACTCGTCCTCCGGGAAGTACGAATCCGAGTACAGCGACTTGATGCCGCCCAGTTCCCGCACCTTGCGCTCGATCAGCCGGTTGAAGTGACCGGGCTCATGGCGCTGCTGACTGCGGACCACGTCCCAGAAACCGAAGTTGATGTAATAAGTGCTCGGGTCGGTGGCGAACAGCGGGTAGCGGGCCGCGGGGTCGAGGTTCTGGAACGGGCAGGTCCAGAACGGCAGGATGCCGATCTCGTCGATGATGAAGCGGAAGAACTCCTGCGCCCGCCCGATCGGGATGTCCACGTCCTGGATCACCGATTCGGGTTGTTTGCCGAGCAGACGGTCGAGCTTTCGGGTCAGACCCCAGCGGCTGTTCCAGCGCATGACCTTGGTGTAGAACATCGAATTCAGCCGCTTGCGTCCCAGCAAGCGACGTACCAGCGGGTGCTGCGCGCCCAGGGCCTTGGAGCACCAGAACCAATCGGTGTCCCAGCGCCAGATATAGTCGCGCACGGTGAGATAGTCCTCGTCGCGTCGGCGCAGCGACTGGTAGTAGATGTCCCGGTAGGTGTAGTCGCTGGTATAAGGCGCGTGGCTGGTGAAGGTGCCGACCGTGACCACCATCTCGTGCGGACCGAACACCGAACCGTCGAGAAAATCCGCCTCGCCCTGCCGGTCCTCCAGGTCGCGAAAATAGCGCTCCGGATTGGTATGCCGGTAGTGGCGCAGTTCCACATACGGCTGGACCGGAACCACCCTGGCCCGCAGCTTGAGCACATAGCCCAGGGTGCCGTAGGCATTGGGAATGGCATGAAACAGGTCTCGGTGGTTGTTGTTGGGCGTGGCGCTTACCACCGCGCCGTCACCAGTCAGGATTTCCATCTCCTGCACCGTCTCGTGCACCAGGCCGTACTTGAACGACGAGGATTCGATGCCGATGCCGGTGGTGGCGCCGCCGATGGTGATCGACTTCAGTTCCGGCACCACGCAGGGCATGACGCCATGGAGCAGGGTGGCGTCGACCAGCTCGACATAGGGCGTCATGCCCTCAACCTCGACCCAGCCTTCCTGCGGATTGACTTCCAGCACCTGATTGAAGTCGCGTACATCCAGCCGGTGGCGTGGCGGTTCGCCGCGGTCGCGGAACAGGTTGGAGGTATTCTTGTCCAGGCGCACCGCGCCATCCGCTTGGCGCAGCTGCTCGATCAGTCGTTGCTGTTTCTGCTGGTAGCGGTCCCTTGGGCTGTCCATGGGGTTAGCCCCGCTGGCGGCCGTCCATGCTCCAGCCGCCGGCGCCGCGTCCCGCCAGTATCAGCAGTCCGCCGCCGATGGCCAGGTTCTTCATGAACTGCTGGTATTGACTCTGATCGCCGAGGTCGAAGTGGAACAGCGCCGCGCTGAGGATGCAGAACACCGCCAGACCGAAGGCCGCCAGTCGGGTCCACCAGCCGAGCACGATCATGATCGGCGCGATGATCTCCAGGGCGATGACCAGCGGCAGCAGTTCGCCGGGCACGCCCTGCGATTCCATGTACTGCCGGGTGCCGGCAAAGCCGCCGATCTTGCCGACCCCGGCCGGAATGAACAGCGGCGCGACCAGCAGCCGGCCGAGGAAATCGAGCAGATTGTAAAACGCTTGCACGGGATAATACTCCGATGATTGTTCAAGGCTAACTGTAGCACTACTTGAGGCCGGTGTTTGACCACTTCACGCCGTCAAACCTATATTGCTGGCCATGACAATGGCATTCGGAACCGACATGATCGACCAGGCGACCGCCACCCAGGCCCGCAGCATCGGCGAGCAGCCGTATTACCAGCCGTTCGGCGACGAGGTGGCCGTGTTCGAGGCCGCCTGGCGCAACCGGTTGCCGGTGCTGCTCAAGGGGCCGACCGGCTGCGGCAAGTCGCGGTTCGTCGAGTTCATGGCCTGGAAGCTGAACCAGCCGCTGATCACGGTCGCCTGCCATGACGACCTGACCAGCGCCGACCTGGTCGGCCGCTACCTGATCCGCGGCGGCGATACCGTGTGGCAGGATGGCCCCCTGACCCAGGCCGTGCGCCAGGGCTGCATCTGCTATCTGGACGAGGTGGTCGAGGCGCGCAAGGATACCACCGTGGTCATCCATCCCCTGTGCGACGACCGCCGTCTGCTGCCGATCGAGAAACGCGGCGAACTGCTGGCCGCGCCGCCCGAGTTCTGCCTGGTGGTGTCCTACAATCCCGGCTACCAGAGCGTGCTCAAGGATCTCAAGCAGAGCACCCGGCAACGCTTCGTTGCCCTGGAGTTCGACTATCCGGAGGCGGATCGGGAGGCGCGCATCATCGTCACCGAGACCGGCATCGCTCCGGAAGCCGCACGGCAGCTGGTGCGCTTCGGCCAGATGACCCGCAACCTCAAGGGCAGCGGTCTGGACGAGGGTGCCAGTACCCGGCTGCTGGTTCATGCGGCACGGCTGATCGGGGACGGCATCGCGCCCAACACCGCCTGCCGCGTGGCCATCGCCGAGGCACTGACCGACGACCGCGAGCTGCATGCCACCCTGGCGGAACTGAGTGGCTCGGTGTTCTAGCCGGGGTTTGCCGGCAGCCAGCCCGGATCGATCACCTGTGCCAGGGTATACGGGCAGCTGTCGGGAAACGTGGCCGACGCCAGGCCGGTTTCCTTTTCCGCCAGCAAGCGTGCCTTGCGATAACCCTTGAGCAGGGCTTCGTCAAGTTTCGGGTTCAGCCCCGGATTTTCCCGCAGAAGATCGTCGAGGCTGTCGCGCTGCTCGATGATGGTGATCTCCCAGCTACGGCAGCGTAGCGCGGGTTGGTATTGCCACTTGAGCAGATGGGCCAGCAGGATTCGCAGCCGGCTCACAAGTTCCCAGTACTGTGCACGTCCCCAGCTCTCGATTTCCTCGGCCAGATGCTCCCGATCCAGCTGGTCGAAACGGCCCGCGCGCAGCTTGGCGGCCTGGTCCAGTGACCAGCTGTAGTAGTCGCGCTCGTACAGCGACCGGTCGGGAGCTATGGTCAGGGGTTTGCCGGCTGACATGGTTGATCACCGTCCCGCATGAATAAGCGGAAATTATACATACCCTACCGTATCGAAGGGCAGCAAGGCTCCTTGATTAACGCCGTGACTAAATTCCGGCGCTGCTCAGCACCAGCTTCACCACCCCGTAGACTACCAGAATGAACACCAGGGTAAGCGCGGCCCCGGCGATGATGTAGTGGAATACATTGCCGTGCTTGAAATCGCGCTCGCGGTTCTTGCGGCTCTGCACCCCGATGAACGAGGCCAGCACGCTGCCCATGACCTGCCGGAAGCCGGGTTTCTGGTTCGGTTCGCTCATCAGTGGACTCCGTGTTCGCGGGTGGCGCTGAAGCGCACCTCCGGCCAGCGTTCCTGCGTGAGTTGCAGATTGACCCGGCTGGGGGCGATGTAGACCAGTTCGTCGTGATGGTCCAGGGCCAGGTTGGACTGGTTCTTGCGCCTGAATTCCTCGAAGCGCTTGGGGTCGTCGCTGCTGACCCAGCGGGCGGTATTCACGTTGACCGTCTCGAACAGGCAATCGACATTGTATTCGGCCTTGAGCCGGTAGGCGGCCACGTCGAACTGCAGGATGCCGACCGCGCCCAGGATCAGATCGTTGCTGTCCAGCGGCCGGAACAGCTGGGTGGCGCCTTCCTCGCACAGTTGTTGCAGGCCTTTCTGCAACTGCTTGAGCCGCAGCGGGTCGCGCAGTCGGGCGCGGCGGAACAGTTCCGGGGCGAAGTCGGGAATACCGGTGAACTGGATCTGCTCGCCCATGGTGAGGGTGTCGCCGATGCGCAGCGTACCGTGGTTGTGGATGCCGATGATGTCGCCCGGATAGGCCACCTCGATGCGCTCGCGGTCGACCGCCATGAAGGTCAGCGCGTCGGGGATCTTCTGCTCGCGACCCAGGCGCACATGGTGGGCTTTCATGCCGGGGGCGTACTGGCCGGAGCAGACCCGCAGAAAAGCGATGCGGTCGCGGTGCTGGGGGTCCATGTTGGCCTGGATCTTGAACACGAAGCCGGAGAACTTGTCCTCGGCGGGCTCCACGCTGCGCGGTTCGGCCGGGCCGCGTTCGGCCGGGCGCGGGCGTGGCGACGGGGCGTATTGCACGAAGTCGTCCAGCATCTCCTGAACCCCGAAGCTGGTGATGGCGGCGCCGAAATAGACCGGGGTCAGCTCGCCGCGCAGGTATTCGTCCACCTCGAAGGCGTTGCTGGCGCCGCGCACCAGTTCGACCTCGCCGCGCAGTTCCGCGGCGCGATCGCCCAGGATGTCGTCCAGCTGCGGGTTGTCGAGACCCTGGATGATCGTCCCCTCGCTCAGCCGATGGCTGCTGTTCGGGTTGTAGATGTGCACGAAGTCGCGATAGAGGTGATATACACCCTTGAGTTCGCGGCCCATGCCGATCGGCCAGGTCACCGGCGCGCAGCGGATCTTGAGGATCTCCTCGACCTCGTCCATCAGCTCGATCGGTTCGCGGCCGTCGCGGTCCAGCTTGTTGATGAAGGTGAAGATCGGCGTGTCGCGCAGCCGACAGACCTCCATCAGCTTGATGGTCCGTTCCTCCACGCCCTTGGCGCAGTCGATCACCATCAGCGCCGAGTCGACCGCGGTCAGGGTGCGGTAGGTATCCTCGGAGAAATCCTCGTGGCCGGGAGT
>CAYMHN010000130.1:0-8278 GCA_964390235.1 uncultured Candidatus Competibacteraceae bacterium | reverse complement strand
ATCGGCTTCGACTGGCGCCGGTTCCGCCTCGGTCTCCTCGCTGCCGGCAGTGACGCCCAGCAGTTGCTGTTGCAGGCCGACATCGGCCGCCAGTTCGGCGGCCGTCATGGAACGCGCGATGCGACCGTTGACCATGATGTCCACGACATCGGCGACGTCGATGGCCACGCCCAGATTCTGCTCGACCAGCAGCACGGCGATATCGCCGTTGGCGACCAGGGCCTTGAGCATCTCCGCCACCTGCTCGACGATCACCGGGGCCAGTCCCTCGGTGGGTTCGTCCATGACCAGCAGTCGGGGATTGAACAGCAGGGCGCGGGCGATGGCCAGCATCTGCTGCTCGCCGCCGGACAGCTCCGCTCCACCGTTGCGCTTGCGCTCGGCCAGGCGCGGGAAGGTGCGGTAGGCCCGCTCCACGGTCCACGGACCGGACGCGCCGCGGGCGGCGGCCAGTCGCAGATGCTCGTCCACGCTCAGCGAGGGCCAGACCCGGCGTCCCTGGGGCACGTAACCGACGCCTTTGCCGGTGATCACATTGGGCGGTAGACCCAGAATCTCCTCGCCGGCCAGCCGCACGCTGCCGCGGGCCGGTACCAGGCCGGTGATGGCGTTGCACAGCGTGGTCTTGCCCATGCCGTTGCGCCCCACCACCGCCAGCACCCCGTGATCCAGGGTCAGCGACACCTCCTGCAGGGCGTGGGCGCGGCCGTAATACACGTCCAGTCGTTCGATTTGCAGAATCGGGCCGCCGGACGTTGCGCCACGGCGGCGTGACAACCAGCTCATCGATGCCCTCCACCCATGTAGATGGCCTGCACCTCGGCATCGTTCTCGATTTCCTCCGGCAGTCCCTGCTTGAGCATCCGGCCGTTGTGCATCACCGTCACCCGTTCGACCACGCGCAAGGCGATGGCCAGATCGTGTTCGATCAGGATGAAGCCCAGGTGGGGGGGCAGGGCGTCGAGCAGCAGCACCAGCTCGCGCCGCTCCCCCGGCGAGAGTCCGGCGGCGGGTTCGTCGAACAGGATCAGCCGCGGCGCGCCGGCCAAGGCCATGCCGATCTCCAGCTGGCGCTGCTGGCCATGGGAGAGCGCGGCCACCAATTCGTCCCCGACATGGGCGAGGCGTACCCGTGCCAGCAGGTCCTCGGCCGCCGCCCGGGTGGTGCTGGATGGCCCGGAGCGGATCAGGCTGAAGCGGTCGCGCGAGACCCCACGCACCGCCAGATAAAGATTGTCGCGCACCGCCAGGTCCCGAAACAGCAGCGAGGACTGATAGGTTCGCCGCAGTCCGGCGCGGATGCGCTCGTGGGTGGGCATGGTGGTCACGTCGTCGCCGAAGAAGCGCACCCGCCCGGCCGTGGCCGGAAAATCGCCCGTGATCACATTGAACAAGGTGGTCTTGCCAGCGCCATTGGCGCCGATTACCGCATGCCGCTCGCCGGCGGCGACCGAGAACGACACGTCCTCGATGGCCCGCAAGGCCCCGAAAGCGCGGGTAACGCCCTCCAGCTGGAGGGCGTTACCCGTCGCGATGGGCGGATGCGCGGCGGTAACCGACGCCATGGTGGTCAGCGTTCAGTGCTCAGGGGCAGTCGGGCACGTCGCGGGAACCGATGCCCATGGCCACGAACTCCTCTTCGCTCATGCCCAGGAACTGGTCCACGCCTTCGACCTTGCGGATAACGGCATTGAAGAAGTTGCCTTCGGCGTCCCGCTGGACCTCGGTAAGAAAGGTGGTACCGATGGCCTGGCGATTCTGGTCCAGCCTGACTTCACCGACCGGGGTTTGTAGCGTCATGTTGGCCAGCGCCTCGCGATAGGCCGCATGGCCGTCGGAAAGATCACCGTCGACCATTTCCAGTCCGTCCAGGGCCGCTTTCATATTGATGTAGTACACCAGTCCGAACAGCGAAGGGCTGGGATAACCGTCCGGATATTCGTCGCGGTAGGCCTGCACGAAGGCTTGCCATTCCGGGGCATCGTAGGCGTCGGCGATGGGTCCGGCCGCGATGGTTCCGAGCAGCGACTCGCGAGCGCGGCCCCGGTAGTTGAGCACGTCCTGGCTGACGGTGATCGAGCCGCCGATCATCGGCTTGTCGCCGCCGACCTGCTCGTACTGGTTGAGGAAGTTCACCGCATCGGCGCCACCCAGGACGACCACCAGGGCGTCGATGTCCGGGGGGATGCGTGCGATCACCGAGGAGTAGTCGCGGCCGCCCAGCGGCACCCAGGACTTGACCGGCACCCGACCACCCAGGGCGCAGTATTCGGCCATGAAGCCCTGCACCTGGGAGTAGGGGAAGGCGTAGTCCTCGGCGATGATCATGACCCGCTCATAGCCACGATCCAGGGCTTCGCGGCCCAGACCCACCATCCACTGGGCACCTTCGGTATTGAACCGGAAGAAATTCGGCGAGGGGTTGACCAGGGTGGTGGCCTGGGCACCCGATGCGCCGTTGATGAAGGTCACGCCGGGTTGGGTAAAGGAGTAGTCCTTGACCGCGATTCCCTCGCCGCCGGACAGCGGCCCGACCATGATGTCCACGCCGTCCTGTTCCACCAGCCGGCGGGTGGTGTTGACGGCGACCTCGGGTTGGGCGTTGGATGAGCCGGTGATGACTTCGATAATCTTGCCGGCCACTGTATGATTGCGCTCCTTGACCGCCAGCATGGCGCCGCGCATGCCGTCCTGACCGCCGGCCGCGAACGGTCCTTCCAGGGTCGCCAGCAGGCCGATCTTGATGGTGTCCTGGGCGGCCGCGGTGGCGGTGAACGCGGCGAGCACCGCCGCGCCCACCAGGGTACGCAGAAGGGTTCTCTTGCTCTGTTTCATGGTTTTAGCTCCTCACGTTGGTTGCGGCTCTCATGTCCGCGTGGTTGAAAACCCGCTCCGGGTGCTTCTCCGTGACCATCGATCACGGATGCGCGCCCACCAGCCGAGCAGGCCGTCGGGGGAAAACAGCACGATGACCAGAAATACCAGACCTATGACCAGATTGAAACGCTCCCGGTCGAACACATCGATGGCGAAGTTCTGCAGCAGCACGAACACGATGGCGCCGAGAAACGGCCCGATCGGATGGCGCAAACCACCCAGTATCGCGATGACCAGGATGTTGATCAACCAGGAAGTACCCACCGAGCCCGGCGTGATCAGGCCGTTGTACCAGACCATCAGCACCCCGCCGACCGCGGCGATCAGTCCCGCCACGGCATAGGCCGCCACCCGGTGGGCGGTGACGTGAAAGCCCAGCGCGCTCATGCGGCGCGGGTTGTCGCGTATGCCTTGCAAGGCGATGCCGAACGGCGAACGGGCCAGGTACTTGACCCAGAAATAGCCGACCAGCGAGCAGGCCAGTGCCAGGTAGTAGAAAGCGGTCGGATCGCGCCAGTTCACCCCGAACACTTCCGGCGCATAGACTTGCTGGAAGCCCTGGAATCCGTTGAAGATGCTGTAGTTCTGCAACACCAGGAAGTAAAAGGCCACGCCGATGGCCAGGGTGATCATGATGGTGTAGATGCCCTCGGTGCGCACCGACAGCCAGCCGATCAGCGTGCCCGCCAGGGCGGCGATCAGGACGGCGACCGGTACCACCAGCCACCACGGCCAGCCCAGGCTGATCTGGGCGGTACCGCTCACCCCGAGGATGGCCACCACGTAGCCGGCGATTCCGGCCACCGTCATCTGGGCCAGCGAGACCATGCCGCCGTAGCCGGCCAGAAAGGTCAGCGACAGGGCGATCAATCCCAGCGCCAGGGCCTGTGCACCGATCTGGTAGGTGAAGAACGGGGTGGCCATCCAGGGGTAGGCCAGCACGAAAGCCAGTACCAGCACATGGTGCAGCCCGATGTGGCCAAGCCGGTGCTTCAAACCCGCCGACCAGTCGCCGGCCGCCGGTCGGGCCATCAGCGGTTGGGCGGGAACCGTGGCCGGTCGCCCGAAAGCCTGCCGCCCGGCACCCGAATTCATCGCCTTGCGCCAGCGGGCGGCACTCATGCGGCGCGCCCCAGAATGCCGCGCGGGCGGAAGGCCAGCACCAGCACCAGGATCAAGAAGGTGAACACCACGCTGTAGGTCGGCGCATAGGCCAGCCCGTAGGTCTCGGCCAGACCCAGGATCACGGCCCCGATGGCCGCGCCCACCACGCTGCCCATGCCGCCCACGATCACCACGATCAGGGAGGCGAGTAGAAAGCGGATGTCCTCGCCGGGCGCCATGGACAGCTCGACCGCGCCCACCACACCGCCCAGCCCGGCCAGTCCGGCGCCGATGGCGAAGGTGATGGCGAACACCAGGTTCACATTGACCCCGGAGGCGGCCAGCATATTGCGGTCATCGACCCCGGCCCGGATCATCATGCCCACTCGGGTACGGTTGAGAAACAGCCACAGCGCGATACCGATGGCGATACCCAGTGGCAGCAGGAACAGGCGGAACTTGGAGTAGGCGACGATGACCGGCAGGCCGCGCAACGGACCGTACAACGACTCGGGGGGATCGAGCTGATAGACCTGGCCGCCGAAATACCACAGCATCAGGTCCGCGAACACGATGGATAACCCTATAGTCACCATGGTCTGGCGCAGTTCCTGGCCCTGCATGAAGCGGAAGATGGTGACCTGCATCACCAGCCCCACCAGCCCCACCACCAGAAACCCGACCGCCGCCGCCAGCAGCCACCAACCGGTCGCTTCGGCCACCAGGAAACCGATGTAACCGCCCAGCAGATAGAGCGAGCCGTGGGCCAGGTTGATGTTGCGCATCAGGCCGAAGATCAGGGTGAAACCGCTGGCAACGATGAAGTACAAGGAAGCCAGGGTGAGTCCGTTCAACAGGGTGAGGGCGAACAGCCGCTGGTTGTCCTGGATCGCCCAGATGGCGAATACCAGGATCGGCAAACCGATCGGCAGTATCCATACCCAGTGCCGGAACCGGATCACGGATCAGGCCACCGACCGCGACCAGCGCGAGCGGGCGGTGCGGATTTCCGGTTCCTTGACGAACTCGCCGTCCTTCATCACCGCCAGCATCCGGGCGGGGTCGCGCAGGATGGCGAGATTGGCCAGGGGGTCGCCGTCGATCAGCAGCAGGTCGGCCAGATAGCCTTCCTTGATCTGCCCCAGTTCATCGGGGCGCATCATCATCGCCGCGCCATGTCGGGTCGCCGAGAGTATCGCCTCCATCGGGGTCATGCCGACATATTTGACGAAGAATTCCAGGTCCCGCGCGTTCTGGCCATGGGGGGTGAAGGCGAAACCGTAATCGCCGCCGGGCAGCACCCGAATGCCGCGCTTGTGCATCTTGCGCAGCGATTCGATGGCCGCTTCCCACTCGATCTCGTAGCCCATGGCCGCGGCCTTGGCGCGGGTCACGCCCCAGGGCTCGGCCTCGTTGAGCATGGCGTACAGAATGGCGATGCCAGGGGCCACGAAGTGGCGGTCCTTGTGCGCTTCCAGCAAGTCCAGGGCTTCATCGTCGGTGAAGCTGGCGTGGTAGATGATCTCGATGCCGTGACGCACGCACTGCTTGATGGAGTCGCAGGAACGGGCATGGGCGGCGACCCGCTTGCCACGCAGATGCGCCTCGCTGACCGCGATGGCGACCTCCTCGTCGCTCATCCAGGTGGTGTCGGCGCGGGCGTGGGAGACGAAGTTGTCCCCGGAGAGATTGAGCTTGATCGAATCCACGCCGTATTTGAGGAACATCCGCACCGTCCGGCGCATTTCCTCCGGGCCGCTGACCACCACCCCGAAGCTGTACTCGGGCCAGGGGATATGGGGCAGGGTTTCGTCACCCAGCCCGCCGGCCACGGTGATTTCCTGGCTGGCGGCCAGGTAGCGGGGGCCGGGCACCAGACCGGAGTTGATGGCGTTGCGGACCACCACATCGAGGCGCGGCTTGGCGCAGGCGGCACCCACGCAGGAGGTCCAGCCGGCCTCCAGATAACGCTTGGCCACGCCGGCCGTCCACAATACGTGTTCCTCCAGCGGCATGGTCTGGATTTCCTGCAAGGTAGCGGCGTCGTTCCAGGAGAAATGGGTATGGGCCTCGACCATGCCGGGCATCAGGGTGGCGCCGGCCCCGTCGATCACCGGGTAGCCGTTGGGTTCCACCACCTGCGAGCCGCGCGCCACCCGGGCGATGCGCCGGTCCTCGACCAGCACCTCGCCGGCATAGGGCAGGTTACCGCTGCCGTCGATGATGCGCACATTGGTGAACAGTACTTTGCTCATGCTGTTGTCCTCTTCATATCCGCGTCGCGTAAAAGCGGCGCAGGAGATCCGCACATTCCAGGGGTTTTTCCAGGGGCTCCCAGTGGCCGCAGCCGCGCAGTACTTCGAGATTGACCGGTGCGCCCGCGGCCGTCAGCTTGTCGCCCAGCATGCGCACCGACTGGGGGGGCGCCACCACGTCCTCGTCACCGGTGACCAGCAGCACCGGGCAGCCGATGCGGGACACATCGGCCGCCCGCGCCTCGGCCAAGGCCTCGCAGCTGCGGGCGTAGCCTTCCGGGTCCTGGCGCATCAGGGTCTCGCGCACAAAGGCGATGGCCGCCGGATGGTGGGTCTTGCTCCAGGTCGAGGTCGAGGCCTGGACCAGGGCGTCGGCGATTTCCTGCATCCCGGCGACGCCTTCGCCGCGGGCCTTGTCACCCCGGGCGCGGATATTCGCCCGCGCCGCCTCGGGTGGTTCCAGCAGCGGCCCGAACAGCGCCAGGCTGCGCACCGCTTGCGGCGCTTCCGCCGCCAGATGCAGGGCCACGATACAGCCCATGGAGTGACCCAGGACATGGGCGCGCTCGGCGTCAGCGCTGGCCAGCACCCGGCGGGCGGCCTGCACGAAACGGGCTATGGACAAGGGGCCTTCGACCCGGTGGGAACGCCCCGAACCCGGCAGGTCGAAGCGGATCCGGCGGTAACGGCTCAGCACCGGCAGCAACGGTGTCCAGGTATTGGAAGTGCCGCCCAGGCCGTGGATCAGCAACACCGCCTCGCCCTCGCCGTCGATCTCCACCGCTATTCGGTCGAGGAAGGTGGTCGCCATCTCAGGCCACCGACCGTGACCAGCGGGGCTGCCCGGCACGGGCTTGCGGCGCCCGATGGCACTCGCCGTCCTTCATCACCGCCAGGATGCGGTCGCGGTCCAGCAGCACGCCGAGGTCAGCCAGCGGATCGCCGTCGATCAGCAGCAGGTCGGCGAGAAAGCCCTCCTTCACCTGACCGAGTTCGGCGCCGCGCATCATCACCTCGCCGCCGTATCGGGTGGCGGACAGCAGGGCCTCCATGGGCGAGAAGCCCAGGTACTCGACGAAGTATTGCAAGTCCCGCGCATTGGTGCCGTGCTGGGTCCAGGCGAAGCCGTAATCGCCGCCCGGCAGGATGCGGATGCCGCGCCGGTGCATGTTCTTCAGCGACTCGACCGCGATTTCCAACTCGCGGTGATAACCCATGTCCCGGGCCGCCTCGGGGGTGATGCCCCACTCGGCGGCATGGAAGGAGGTGTTGATCAGCCAGGCCAGTCCCGGAGCGACGAAATGCTGGTGCTTGTTGGCCTCCAGCAGGTCCAGTCCTTCCTCGTCGGCGAAGCTGGCGTGGTAGATCAGCTCGATGCCGTGGCGCACGCACTGCTTGATCGATTCGCAGGAGCGGGCGTGGGCGGCGACCCGCTTGCCGCGCATCCGCACCTCGCGCACCGCCATGGCCACTTCCTCTTCGGTCATCGGGGTGAACTCGGCCGGCAGGCCGGCGATGTATTCGCCGGAGAGGTTGAGCTTGATGGTGTCCACCCCGTACTTGAGGAACATGCGCACGCATTTGCGCATTTCCTCGGGGCCGTTGACCACGGCGCCGAAACTGAACTCCGGGTAGGGCAGATGCGGCAGGTTCTCGTCGCCCAGCCCACCGGGCACGGTGACCTCCTGGCTGGCCGCCAGGTAGCGGGGTCCGGGGATCTGGCCGGACTCGATGGCGTTGCGGATCACCACATCCAGGCGTGGCTTGGCGGTGGCGGCGCCGACGCAAGAGGTCCAGCCCATGTCCAGATAACGCTTGGCGATGTGCGCGCACCACAGGATATGTTCCTCGGGCGGCATGCGCTGGATGGCGTGCAGGCTGGGCTGGTCGTTCCAGGAAAAGTGGGTGTGGGCCTCGACCATGCCGGGCATCAGGGTGGCGCCGGCGCCGTCGATCACCGTGGTTCCGGACAGCGGCAGCGCCCGCGCGCCGCGCGCGACGCGGGAGATGCGCTTGCCCTGCACCAGCACCTCGCCCGCATA
>CAYMHN010000129.1:0-8313 GCA_964390235.1 uncultured Candidatus Competibacteraceae bacterium | reverse complement strand
GCGGCGATCCGCAGCGTTCTGCTGACGGTGCTGCTGTATGCGCCGGTGGGGGGATTGCTGTGGCTGGGTGGAGGAGTGTTCGCTTTCGGTGCCGGAGCGCTGGCCGCCCTGACCGTCGAATCCGCCAAGCTGTTCGCCGACGGACTGCGGCCCGATCCGACCAATGTATGGATCGCCGGAGTGGCGGCCTGGGGGAGCTTGCGTCTGCTGGACCGGCTCACCGGGTCGGTCCGGGAGTCCGACGCCGCGGATCGGTTGACGGTCCGGCCTTGGCGCAGCATGGCGGGCTTGCTGATCGGCGTGGTTCTGGCGGGCTGCGCCGTGGCGGTGGCGATGCGGCATCCGGTCGCGCCGGGCCTGGCGCTATCGGCCGTGCTGGTTCATGCCGCGCTCATCCTGCGCTGGCCGGGGCTGTGGCTGGTGCTGGTGCCCGCCACGCTGCCGGTGCTGGATTTCACGCCCTGGACCGGACGGCTGTATTTCGACGAGTGGGATCTGCTGGTGGTCACCACGCTTGCGGCGTTGTGGGTGCGTCGGGGGTTGGGGTTACCGGGTTCCCACGCGCGGCGGCCGGGTCTCATGCCCATGGGTCGGCTATGGCTTACGCTGTTCCTGCTGTCCTATGCGGCGGCCGTGCTCATCGCCTTGTGGCCGCCGTCCTGGCCCGGTGCCCTGGAGTTCGCGTCCCCGCACAGTCCCTACCATGCCATGCGGCTGGCCAAGGGCGTGCTGTGGGCGCTGTTGCTCTGGCCGTTCTTCGCGACGGTGGCGCCGGACCGTGAGGCGGCGTTCCACCGCTTCGCGCTGGGCATGGTGCTGGGGCTGGCGGCGGCCGTGGCGACCGTGCTCTGGGAGCGGTTGCTGTTTCCCGGCCTGTTCGACTTCTCGACCGCGTACCGGGTGGTCGGCATGTTCTCGGGTACCCATACCGGCGGGGCGTTTCTCGAAGGCTATCTGGTGACCGCCGTGCCGTTTCTCGCCATGGTGCTGGTCTGGCGCCGGTGGTGGTGGCCGGCGGCGGTGCTGCTGTTTCTGCTCACGGCCTATGCCGTGGCCGTCACCTTCGCCCGGGCCGGCTACGCCGGTCTGCTGGTCGTCCTGCTGCTGATCCTGGTGGCCGCGCTCTGGGGCTTCGGGACCGGCCTGAAAGCGCGCCTGGCGGCGGTCATGGGCTTGCTGCTGGTCAGTGGCGGCGGCCTGGCGGTGCTCGACCGGGTGCAGCAGGACGGGTTCATGAGTCAGCGGGTCGATGTCCGGCAGATTCGGAACGATCTGGAAACCCGGATGGAACACTGGCGCCGGGTGGTCGAGCCAGTGCTGGCGGACAGCCGCGCCATCTGGACGGGGTTGGGCGTGGGGCGGTTTCCGGAAGTCGATTTCTGGGAGTCCGTGGTCCAGGAGCGGCCGGTACCGGCCATCTACACGCTGAGCGAACGCGCTGGCGAGGTGGTGCTGAGGCTGATGCCGGGACGGTCCCTGTACTTCTGGCAGGCCGTGGCGGTGGAGCCGGAAACCGAATACCGGGTCGAGGTGACCGGACGGGCGGGCGAGGAACGCGCCCGGCTGGGTGTGCGGCTGTGCGAGAAGTGGGTGTTGTACTCCCGGCGCTGCGTCTCCGGTGCCTTGGACTTCGAGGTCGATGATGGCTTGCAGACCCGGGTGGCGACACTCCGTTCGCCGACCCAACTCACCGGCTACTGGTTCACCGAACGGCCGAGCAAGCTGATCCTCCACAACGCCAGCCGGCTCGACTACCTGGAACTGGTCTCGATAAGCCTGCTCGACCCTGCGGGACGGGAACGGCTGGTCAACGGCGATTTCGCGCAAGGCATGGACCGCTGGTTCTTCACTTCCGACGACCATCTGGCCTGGCATGTCAAGAATCTGTGGGTGCAGGTGTTCTTCGAGCAGGGGTTGATCGGTCTGGTGAGCTGGACGTTGCTGGTGCTGGTCGCGCTGTGGAGCGCGGTCCGGAGGATGAACGCCGGTGGAGCGGAAGCCTGGCCGGCCGCCGTGCTGCTGGCGGCGCTGTCGGGTTTTCTTACGGTGGGTCTGTTCGACAGCCTGTTCGACGTGCCGCGTCTGGCCACGCTGTTCTTTCTGCTGGTGCTGCTGGCCTTGGTCGGGAAATCGCCCTGACAAGCATGCGGTTCATGGCGTCTCCGCACGTAATCCCAGAAACCTGGCAGCTTCCAATAACACATCGTCCAGCGTTATCAAGGTCGCTCTATTGCGAGTCGCGCAAGCCAGATGCAAGGCGTCCAGCGTACGGAGCGCCGTTTTGCGGCTTGACAACCATTGGCGGGCGCGTTCGTAGTCTTTTCGGGTCACGGGCTTGACGAGCAAGCGTGCGGCATCGATGTCATCCATGAAAGCGGTTTCCACACGGTTTGCCTGGGGTTCGCTCAATTCCTGCATCCGCACCCAGCGTGCCAGCGCCGAGGCCATCTCAACCTTTGTCAGATGGCTGATCAGCAGCGGCTCGGACAGTGCGCTCAAAAGGGTTTGCACCCGG
Source organism: uncultured Candidatus Competibacteraceae bacterium (assembly GCA_964390235.1). GTDB lineage: Bacteria > Pseudomonadota > Gammaproteobacteria > Competibacterales > Competibacteraceae > CAYMHN01. The sequence goes on along the minus strand of CAYMHN010000129.1, from coordinate 5,798 downwards.
CCGCTCGATGCTTCCTGGCGGTAGTAGGGCAGGAGCGCGCTGGTGTCGAAATAAAGCATCAGAAGCGTTCTTTCTCGCGCAGGGCGCGAATGGTATCGGCCGCGGACTCCGTCATTGGCGGCAGTGCATCGCGTAATTCCTGACGGTCCGGAAAGGCTATGGCAGGGGCGTTCAGTCCCACAAGACGAGCAGCAGGACGACCCCGTCGAACAATCACGATCTCCTCGCCTGCCGCGACCGCGTCCAGCAACCGGGAAATCTTCTCGCGCGCCTCGCGCACATTCACCGTGGTCATTTCAGTTTCTCCGCGTGTACATGATCATTGTACACTCAGTGGCTGTTGCAACGGAGTCCCGCATGTTGCCAATCTCGCTCAAACGTTTACCCGGGTGGCGCCTCAGCCTGATCGTACCGCTGCTCTACATGGCGGCCCTGTTCGGCCTGTCCTCGGTACCCGGCGTGATCCCCGAGGATGCGCCAGTGCCCTACCAGATCTTCAATTGGGTGCCCCCGGCGGTCCAGAATCTGCTGCACATCCCGGTGTATGCGGGGCTGGCCTTTCTGTGGCGTTGGGCGCTGGCGGCGCTGTTGCGCCCCGTGCCGGCCACGGTCGCCGCCTTTCTGATCACGGTCGCGTACGGGGTGCTCGACGAGTGGCACCAGTCCTTCGTCCCCGGCCGTTTCGCCTCGTTGACGGATGTGCTGTTCAACACCATCGGCGCCTGCCTGGGGTTGCTGGTGTTCTGGTGGTTGAATCGGCCTGCGAGCGGACGGGAAGCCTCTTGATCGAGACGACATTGCTTGACGGTGTTGTATTGCTGCTATCGTGCGTTAGTGCGTTACTATTGGCCAATGACCGAAGCTGATCCGAATCCCCGACTCAGGCTGGATCTGAACAACCCGGTATTCCAGGAAAATCTGTCTTTGTGTAAATTTTCGCTTCCTGTAAATTTTCGGGAGTTCAGCAGGGTGATCGCGCCGGGACGGGCCTCCTACACCGATGGACGGAGGATGTAGGAGGCCCGTCCCGGGCCGATATACACCTCGTCCGCCGCAACTCGGGGCGTCGCTTCGGCTCCCCGCGCATGCTCCCGAAAATTTACAGGAAGAAAATTATCCAGATAAGTCGGAAAGACCCGCTTCACGCTGGTGGCGGATGGCGAGAATCAGGACCGTGTCGTCGGCTTCCTCGAAACTGTACAAGGCCACGTAGCCGGTCCGGCCGCGCGAGATGATCAGTTCTCTCAGACCGGCTTCGACGGGGCGGCCGATCAGAGGGTGGCGTTTCAGGACGACAACCGCCTCTTCGATGAGATCGACCGTTCCCAGCGCTGCCCGTGGATCGCTCTCGATCAGGAAATCGACCAAGCGTTCCAAATCGTCAAGCGCCTGCTGCGAATAGATCAGCTGCGCCAAGATCCGGCCTTCGGTTTGGCTGCCATCTTGCCGTCTACCCGATCCCGGAGATAGGTATGGACCTCATCGGCATCGTAGCCCTTGCCGCTTTGCCGCGTGGCTTTCAAGGAGGTTTCGGCTTCCGCCACGAAACGGTTGCGATCTTCCGCTGCCTTCAAGGCCTGCTCGATGGCGCCGACCATGAAGGCATGTGGTGATATTCCCTGTTTTTGGGCAGCCAACACAGCCCGTTGCTTGAGTTCGTCGGGCAGTTTCAAGGACGTTGTGGACATGGCCGGTACTTCGTGGGTTGCGGTAGCACCAGGGTAACACCTTCACACCAGGATTTCGACCGCCGCGGGATGGCCGAGGAACTTCTCCGGGCTGGCGGTGAGACCGTAGGCCCCGGATTGGAAGACCACGACCAGATCGCCGGGTTGCGCCACGGGCAGGTGCATCCGCTCGCCCAGGAGATCCAGCGGCGTGCACAAAGGCCCGACGACCGAGGCGGTCTCATGTTCCGTCGCGTCCATGCGGTTGCCGATGGCCAGCGGATAGTTCTTGCGGATCACCTGGCCGAAGTTGCCCGAAGCAGCGAGATGCTGGTGCAGGCCGCCGTCGGTGACCAGATAGGGATGGCCACGCGAGACCTTGCGGTCGATGACCCGGCAGACGTAGACCCCCGCCTCGCCGACCAGGTAACGGCCGAGTTCGATGACGATGCCGGCCTCGGGCAGTTGCTCGGCGGTTGCTTGCGCGAGCGTCGCGAGGTTGTCGCCGATGGGCGTGAGGTCCAGAGGCTGTTCGCCGGGAAAATAGGGAATGCCGAAGCCGCCGCCGAGATTCAGGAACCGTACCGGCGCCGGGGCGTGTTCGGCCAGCCGCAGGGCCAGCTCGAAGCTGCGGCGCTGGGCTTCGACGATGGCTTCGGCGCGCAGGTTCTGCGAGCCGGCATACAGGTGAAAGCCCTCGAAAGCCAGCCCGGCGCGGTCGATTTCGGCGAGCAGATCCGGGACCTGTTCGGCGTCCACCCCGAACTGCTTGGGGCCGCCACCCATCTTCATGCCGGAACTCTTCAGCTCGAAATCCGGGTTGACCCGCACCGCCACCCGCGCCGGCAGGCCGAGTTCGCGGGACGATGTTGCGAGTATGGCGACTTCGCGAAACGATTCGATATTGACCAGAATCCCGGCGGCCACCGCCTGGCGCAGTTCCTCGTCACGCTTGCCGGGGCCGGCGAAGCTGATCTCCCGGGGATCGGCGCCGGCATCCAGGGCGCCCCGCAGCTCGCCGGCTGAAGCCACATCGATGCCGTCCACCAGGCCGGTCAGGTGGCAGACCAGGGCCGGCATCGGGTTGGCCTTCATCGCGTAATGCAGCTTGACCGTGGCCGGCAGAACCGCGCGTAATTCGGCGACTCGTTGGCCGAGCAGCGCGCGGTCATAGGCGTAGAACGGCGTGCACCCGACCCGGGCGGCGAGCCGGCCAAGTGGAATGCCGCCGATCAGCAGTTCACCGCGTTCGACCGGGAACCGGGTCATGGGGGCGTGGGCGGGTGCCGGATTCTTGGGTGTGTTCATGGGTGTGCCGATGTTACTACTTTCCGCTGACGATTGCAGACCGATGCCGTACCATTCGGGATGCGATTGGATAATATCGATCAATCGCGCCCGTAGGGATGGTTCGAGAATCTCCATGAGTCGCTTTGAACAACGCTGGCGCCGGCGCTTTGTCGAGCGCGGTACGCTGATGGACGATGATGCCGGAATCGCCGGCTGGACCCGTACCGGTTTGGCCACGCGGGTCCGGCAGTTCGATCGACTCTGGCGCGAAACGCCGGGTGTGCCCGGCGTCTGGCTGGACATCGGCTGTGGCGCCGGAACCTACACCCGGCTGTTGCACGAGCAGGGCTATGCGATGATCGGCATGGACTACTCGGCGCCGTCCTTGCTGAAAGCCAGTCGCCGCTGTCCGGAGGGGATCCTGTGGGTGGCCGCCGATATCCGCCGCCAGCCGCTGCCTGATGGCTATGCCCAAGGGGTGTTGTGCTTCGGGGTGATGCAGGCACTGGACGGAGTGGACGACGCGCTGCGCGAAATCGCCCGGATCGTGCGTCCCGGTGGAGAGGTCTGGGTGGACGCGCTGAACGCCCACTGTCTGCCGACCCGGTTGGCCGAATGGTGGCGAAAACGGCAGGGACGGCCGCCGCATCTGCGTTACGATACCGTTGCGGCCTTCGAGAATGCCGCTCGGGCAGCCGGTCTGGAGGTGTTGACGATCGAATGGCTGCCGATCCTGCCCGCGCGGTTGCAACGCTTGCAGTGGCTGCTGGAAATCCGCCTGACGCGCGCCTTGTTGCGCCATCTGCCCGCGCTGGGCGCCATGCTCGGCCATTCGTTCATTATCCGGGCGCGGCGGCCCGCCTGAAACGCCGGCCTCACGGCCGTCAGAAAGGAATCTCCGATCCCCGCCACTCCGATTCGCGGGGTCTGGCCCTGGCGATGGCGGCCCGGGGATCGTCCCAGCCATCGGAGGCATTGCGACCGGGGCGGCCGCGATACCAGTTCAGCAGTCCCTTGCAACGCGCGTAGAACCGGAAAAACCGTTCCACCTGACGGTAGTCGGCGGCCGTGGGCGGGTGGTCGCAGCAGATGAGCTTGTCGTCGGTCATGCCGCGATCGGTCAGGGCGATGGCCGCCACGGCCCTAACCGTGACCCGGGAACCCGACGACAGCCTCGGACCCAACACCACGGCATCCAGCAAGTCTCCGTCCAGCCCGATGAACCGTGGCACGCTCCCGTAGTTGAAGGGACAGGGCAGAGGCGAGAGGAAATCCACCTGGCCGGTGCTGCCCCGCTTCACGAAACTCCAGCGCGGAATCTCGATCAGCACCTCCACTTCCGGTGCTTGCCGGAAGTGGAGGGTTGCGTCGTTCGATCGGGCGTTGTGATCGGTCATGGAGTCTCGAACGACTCCAGCCACTGCGTGACCAGTGCCTTGCGGTCGATCTTGCCGTTCGGGTTGCGTGGCAACGGGCCTTGGCGGACCTGGATATGCGCTGGCACCATATAGGCCGGCATGCGGGCGCGGCACTCGGCCAGCAGGGCGTCGGTGTCCAGTAGTCCGGCGGCGGTCGGAGTGACGATCAGGCAGATCGTCTGACCCAGCGCGGGATGCGGCACGCCGAAGGCCATGCATTCGCCGATCATGCGGGTGGCGTAGACGATTTCCTCGACCTCGGTGGGGCTGACCCGGTAGCCGGAGGTCTTGATCATCTCGTCGCGCCGGCCGATGAAGTACAAATAGCCGTCCGCGTCGCGGCGTACCGTGTCGCCCGAGAACACGGCGATTTCCGGCAACACCAGACCCGCCTGACGATCGCGGGCGGGCAGGGGGCGGAAGCGCTCGGCGGTCCGGTCCGGGTCGTTCCAGTAGCCCAGGGCCACCAGGGCGCCGCGCTGGACCAGCTCGCCGGGTTCGTCGGGGGCGCATTCGCTGCCGTCCTCGCGCAGCACCAGCACCTCGGCATTGGGGATGGCCTTGCCGATGGAATCGGGGCGGCGATCGACTTCCTCGGGCGGTAGATAAGTGGCGCGGAAGGCCTCGGTGAGACCGTACATCAGATAGGGTCGGGTGCGTGGCAGCAAGGCGCGCAACCGGGCCAGGGTTTCGCGCGGCATGCGCCCGCCGGTGTTGGCGAGGTAGCGCAGATGCTCGGCGATACCGTCCGGCCAGTCGAGCTGGCTGAGCTGGATCCACAACGGCGGCACGGCGGTCAACCCGGTGACCCGCTCCCTGGCGAGTACCTTGAGGACATCGCGCGGCAGCAGGTAATTCAGCAGCACCACCCGCGCCCCGGCGTGGAAGGCGGTGGTGAGTTGCGAGAAACCGGCGTCGAAGGACAGCGGCAGGGCGGCCAGCAGGGTGTCGTCGGCGCGGTTTTCCAGATACCCGGCGACACTCTTGGCGCCGGCGACCAGATTGCGGTGCGACAGCACCACCCCCTTGGGTCCGCCGGTGCTGCCGGAAGTGTACAGAATCGCCGCCATATCGGTGTCGATCACCCGATGGCCGGTCAGCGGCGAGGTGTCGAGCAACTCGTCCCAGGTGTGAATCGCGGCGCCGGACGGCGCCGGTGCTTCGGCCGGATCGCCGGTGAGCACCACCTGGCGCAGCCCGGGACAGGTGGCGAGGGTCTCCGCCAGCGTCGCCAGCCGCGCGGGCGAGGTGACCAGCACGCGCACCTCGCAGTCGCGCAGGATGTAAGCCACCTGCTCGGGCTTGAGGATGGGGTTGACCGGCACCAGGGCGCCACCGGCGGCGCTGGCACCGAAGCCGGCGATGACCGTCTCGAAGCGCTTTTCCAGATAGATCGCCACCCGCTCGCCGCGCGCGAGATCCA
>CAYMHN010000128.1:0-8320 GCA_964390235.1 uncultured Candidatus Competibacteraceae bacterium | reverse complement strand
CATGCTCCGGCGGGCGCGGCTGGACCGACACATTCCCGGACAGGATCAGGTGAATGGCGCTCAGGATCTCCTCCTTGCCCAGCGACTTCGGGATGTAGCCGAAGGCGCCGGCGCCCATCGCCCGCTCCATGTCCCTCCGGGAGTCGGAAGCGGAGATGACGATGACGGGGGTTTCCGGATGGCCGCGGCGCAGCTCCGCGATCATGGCGCCCCAGTCGCCGCCCGACATGTACAGGTCCAGCAGTATCAGATCGAGCGGAGTCTCGGTGCTGTGCGCCACAACCTCTTCGAACGTTCCCGCCTCAAGGATTTCAACCTCGTCGTCCAGATCGCCGAGGGCGGAAGCGAGGGCCTCGCGGTAGAGCGGATGATCGTCCGCGATGAGTATTTTCATGGGCCGATGCCAGTCGTGTGCATCAAGGACGCGACGCTGTCGCGTTATGCGGCACCTACTAAGATCGCACACCTACCGCCCCCTCGCAACTTGAGCGGTCGGCGAATCTGGCCGGGCGGCAGCCCGGCGGGGATCGGAGTGAAGTTCGAGCGGGACTGGCGGACGAGCCGTGACGAAGGGCCCTCTTCGTCACGCCGTCCCGGGTTTGGAGAGCGCTATCAGGTTCCGACGATGCCGCCGTCCTTGCGGCGAATGGCGATGATCGCCGAGCGCGGCCGGTCGGGCCGTTCTTGCCGTGGGTAAGTTCAATCCGCTCGCCGGTGCCGTCTTCAAGGTGGCGCCCTGGCGGGGACCACCTGCTGGAGGAGTCGGAATCTTGAACCGGCTGGGTGTGTTATTGGCCTAGTACTTCTGCAAGCGGCTCATAATCCGCCCCGGACGGAATGCGTACATTGAGGTAGTTGGTCACCGTGGGGGCTATGCTGCTCACCGCGACGCCGCGGTGGATGATTTTGTTACCGATGTTCGGACCCGCAAACATGATCGGTACATGGGTATCGTACGCGTAGGGTGATCCATGCATGGCTGCGAACTGGTCCGCGTTCGGATACAGATACCAGAACTGATCCTGAATCATCAGCACGTTGCCCGACCGTCCAGGGTGAAACGCTCGGAGCAGTTTCCGCATGATAGGCGTATCGGGGACGTTGCCGAGTTCGATGTCGGTGCGTGCGACGGCATACTGGAATCCTTCCTGAGCGACCATTATGTCGGCGAGTACTCGTTCGACACTTAGATAATCAAGGTTATGCTTTTCCATTATCGCAGGGTTCAGGAACAGGCTCGGGTTCCAGAACGCCATGATCAGGTCTTCATCGATGCCGAACCGGTCTTTCAGAGCGTCGTTGGCGGCCTGAATGAACTGGCCGGGATAGTGACGCCCCGCGTCGAGGCCCTGTGCGTGCTGGTACTCGGGAATGTCGTCGGAGGCGTGATCGGCCGAGAGAATGATCAGCGTACGATCCAGACCCACCTGCTGGTCCAGGAAATCGAAGAACTCTCCGAGCATCGAGTCGATGCGCAGGAAATGGTCCTCGTATTCCAGGCTGTGGGTGCCCCAGGCGTGACCGACATAGTCCTGAGCCGAGAGGCTGATGGTCAGCACATCGGTGGCTCCTTGTCTGCCGAGATCCTCGACCTGCACGAGTTCCTTGACGAAATCCAGGGTCAGTTCATCGCCGGCGGGAGCGAACCGCAGGCCGCCGTAATAGTCGGAGTCCCGATCCTCGCCGGGATGGTGTTCGGCGCCCGGGGTTCCCTCATAGTGCTTGGGGAAACCCAGCCCGAGTCGGTAGTATCCCTTTTCCCCGGTGCGGGAGTCGTTGTGCCCGAACACATAGGTCTCGACCGGATGCAGCAATTCCCAGGTCTGGCCGCGATAGCGATCCTTGTGGCCGGCCTCATTGAACGCCACGACCCAGTCGGGCATCTCGTCGTAGTAGTAGTCCGTGGTGTAGAAATCACCGGTCGTCGACTCGTACCAGAAGGCCTTGCCCAGTCGACCGGCCGGGAGGATGGCACCACGGTCCTTGATACTGACGCCATAGGTTCTTGATTTACCACCACTGGACAGCACGATCTCGTCGGCGAAGGTCGTGGCGGTGAGGTTTTTCGGTGAAGTGCCTCTGATTGACGTCTGTACGAACGGTGTGCTGTCGGGATCGGCCACGCAATAGATACGCTCTCCGGTGACACGATCCGCCCAGTCATTGCCAGCCAGGCCATGTTCTGCGGCCGGTGCGCCGGTGCCCAATACGGCATGGCCGACAGCGGTGAAAGTAGTCGAGTGCTGATAGTGCGCATTCGTATAAGACATCCCGTTGTCGATCAAATACCGGATGCCACCGGTCAGGCGATCATAATGCTGAAACGGGGTTTCGCCCTTGAGCATATCGATCACAATCAGTACAACGAGATCGACATCTCCCCCATGGGGACCGGCTTTTGCCGGCCCTGACGTGATGCCGCCGAATGCCAGCGCTGCGGCCATGGCCATGCCTGTTGCGGTTGCCCGGCAGGCTTTCTTGGCGATGGGTATCGGGAGTATCGAAAATTCAGGTCTTATCATGACTTCCTCCGGATAATGTGGCTTTATCGTTAATTTAACCAAATTTTTTTAGCCAGATTTGTTTAGGTAAGCGAACCCCGTCAAACTGGAGATTTTATTATTATCTAGTTAATTTTTGCCCTGATGTACAGAAATAATAAGTAATATCCCGGGTTTATATCTTTCGGTCTATTCTGGACTATGTCTTTCGGTTTATTTCCAATCGGCCTGTTGATGCATGAAAATATGCATTTATGACAATTTTCACCATCTGATCGACCGATATGGGACGACTGACGCCTGTGCAACGCTTCTCTGTCATACCGCATGGCGGGCGAAGTCCGTGGCAACGGGCCCTGGAGGTATTGGTGATCGCTGCCGCCCTGCTTGCCTTCACATCCCCCGTTGCGAGAGCCGCCGGACCAACCGATCCGGGGGTGGGGAGCACGGCACGACTGCTGCATCAGAACGAGTTCGTCACGCTGAAGCTGGCGCATTTGGAGCCCGATAACACGGTGGATCTCGGAGATCTGACCCGAGCGGCGCTCTATCTCCTCGAAAACGGGCAGGCGCTGGTTCGATCCCCCGATGGTGCAAAGGACGCTGCAGTCTCCGCTCAGGGAGGTATTCTTCCGCTGCGGGACGACTCCCTTGCATTGCATAACACGGGCGAAAGCGCTCTTGAATACTTGTTCATCCGATCTTCGGTTTCACCGTTAGCCGCTGATCCGCCTGGGCCATCGGAGTATCAGATCCGAACGATTTACACACCTCCCGTGCCAGGAGAACATGGCGTCAGGCAAGTATTCGACGATGATGCGTTTCGGATTATCGAGATCGCTCTCCCACCGGGTGGCAAGATTCCCTCCACTGTTCACCTGAGCGGTGTGTACTACGCCTTGAATGACCATCAGGGCGAGTTCGTCTATACCGATGAACGCACCGAACCCTACCGACGCGAGCGTGGCGATGCCTGGTGGATGGATTCTGAAGAGTATGCGATTCGGAACCCCGGCAACTCACCGATGAATTTCGTGTTCATAGGGATCAAACCGGTAGCCCGTTATGGCGAATACGAACCATGAGCAGCCGCAGCCCGCAAATAAGGAGGTGGCCCATGATCCTGAGGGTTTGTTCGGGCTCTCTGGCGCTTGCTGCATTGCTGACCGTGTTATCGATCATGCAGGATGCTGCCGCTCATGGCGTTGCCAAACCGCCGGTACTGACGCCAGAGCAGCGGGAACGGCTCGACGCGGCATCGTCCGACGTCTATTTCCCCCCTGAGGATGATCGGCTCACGGAGGCGCAGATCCTCGATTTCCTGCGTGCGGTCGATAAGGCCGAGGAGATCGAGCGGGTACGTGCCCTGAGGCAGTTGAAAACACTGAGGGTATCCAATCGCACTTCCTCCCCGCGCGGAGCCGGGGTGCAAAGGGCGGGTTTCGGCAGCAATCGTCTGAACCTGGGCGCAGGAAGCAATGGTTCAGCCTCTGCGTGTGGCCGTGTAAGTTTCAGGCTTGCGCAGGCTGATGCCGTGAAGACTCTCGGTGGCAATTGGGCGGAATTCGACTGGGTCCAGCGAAATCTCGTGCAGATGATGTCGATCGACAAGATAGCCGGGGTGAGTCATGACTCGGTCACGGAACATAATCTGACGCTGTTCCGGGAACATCGGGATCGCATACTTGCTGCTCTGCAGCAGTGTTGATAATGCTATCCGTACCTGGTTGTCTGTTCATGGCGATCACTGTTGACCATCATTGAAAGTTTACATCACTACCTTGTGCCGGTTAACTGGATGTGGTGATCGATGGCGATCATCTGCTGATGGATCTGGTCATGCCGGGGGCCGATGTGGTCGGCTTCAAGCATCCGGTGATTCAGGGAATCCGGTCGTGAGTAATGTCTGATGTACCGGCTATTCAACTGACCGATGTCCGCTTTCACTGGCCACGTCAAGCGCGGCCGGTGCTGGTGATCGATGCGTTTCAAGTGCAGTCCGGAGAATGCGTGTTGCTTCGGGCCGCGCATCTGGGCATCATCTTCCAGCTGTTCAACCTGATCCCGTATCTCTCGCTGGTCGAGAACGTGCTACTGTCGTGCCGGTTTTCGCGGGAACGGAGGGTGCGGGCGCTGGTCCGGAATCCTTCCCTGCAGGTCGAGGCCGAACGCTTGCTGACCCGCCTCGGACTGGATCTGGCGACTCTCGCCGGGCGTTCGACGACCGATCTCAGTGTCGGGCAGCAGCAACGCGTTGCCGCTGCCCGGGCGCTGCTCGGTAGCCCGGAACTGGTGATCGCCGACGAACCGACCTCGGCGCTGGATGCCGAGGCCCGGGAAGGCTTTCTCGAACTGTTGTTCCAGGAGGTACGGGACATCGGTTCGACGCTGATCTGCGTCAGTCACGACCCGTTGCTGCAACCGTTGTTCGACCGTACCATTGAGATCGACACCATAAATCGACCATGACCATACTGCCGCTCGCTTGGAAAAGTCTGCGCAACCGGCGCTTCACCGTACTACTGACGCTGTTCGCCATCGCCCTGAGCGTGGTGCTGCTGCTCGGGGTGGAAACCGTGCGCCGAGATGCCAAGCTCAGTTTCGCCAATACCATCGCCGGGACCGATCTGGTAGTCGGCGCCCGCAGCGGTTCGATCCAGTTGCTGTTGTATTCGGTGTTCCGCATCGGTCACGGCACCAATAACATCAGCTGGCAGAGTTATCAGGAGATCGCCGCCTCGCCGCGGATCGCCTGGACCATTCCGATGACGCTGGGCGATTCCCACCGCGGTTATCCGGTGATGGGCACCAGTGTGGAATATTTCGAACATTACCGTTTCGCACGCGGCCGACGGCTTGAATTCGCCGAAGGCGGGCCGTTCGACGACATCTACGGTGCCGTCCTCGGGGTCGAGGTCGCCCGGGCACTGGAATATACGCTCGGCCGGGAAATCGTGGTGGCCCATGGCATGGGCGCCACCAGTTTTGCCAGGCATGACGACAAGCCGTTCCGGGTTGCCGGCATTCTGGAACACACCGGCACCCCGGTTGATCGCACGGTGCACATCAGCCTGGAAGGCTTCGAGGCCATGCATGTCGACTGGCGGGCCGGTGTCCCGATTCCCGGATTGACCATCACCGCCGACGAAGCGCGCGAGATGGATCACACCCCCAACACCATCACCGCCTTTCTGGTCGGTCTCGAATCACGCCGTGACGTGTTCCGTGTGCAGCGGGCGATCAACGATTACCGTCAGGAGCCGCTGCTCGCGATACTGCCCGGCGTGGCGCTGCAGCAGCTGTGGGATCTGATGCGGGTCGCCGAAACGGCACTGCTGATCGTGTCGGTCTGCGTGGTGGTCGCCGGGTTGATCGGCATGCTGGCGGTGCTGCTGGCGAGTCTGGAAGGGCGGCGGCGGGAACTGGCCATTCTGCGCTCGGTGGGTGCCCGGCCGCGCCATATTCTGGCTTTATTGGTCAGCGAAGCTGCACTTCTGGCGCTGGTGGGTGCCCTACTGGGTATGCTGGCGCTTTACGGGCTGCTGGCGCTCGGGCAGACCTGGATCGAAACCCGGTTCGGCCTGTATCTGGCGCTCGGCGCACCCGGACTGCGCGAGCTCACGATTCTGACTCTGGTATTCGGAGCCGGTTGTGTGGCCGGACTGGTGCCCGCCTGGCGGGCCTACCGCTATTCACTGGCCGATGGCATGACTATACGCACATGAGGTCGATATGAAAAAACTTGCAGCGCTGCCGTTCCTGATCATCCTGCTGACCCTCGGGTTCGGCGCCAACAGCCAAGCCAATCCGACCTTCGTCGAACTCGACTGGGACGATCTGATGCCGGCCGACTGGTTCCCGCAGAACCCGTTCGCCGATCTGAGCGATGAGGAGCTGAACAATATCGGCGATGACAGCCCCGAAGCGCAGGAGTTGATGGGCGCGCTGGCCAAGATACTCGACAACGCCCCGATCGTCGAGTCCCTGGACGGCAAGATGGTTCGGCTGCCCGGTTTCGTGGTGCCGCTGGATTTCGATGTGACCGAGGTCAGCGAATTCCTGCTGGTGCCGTATTACGGCGCCTGCATCCATGTTCCACCCCCACCGGCCAACCAGATGGTCTATGTGACCAGTGAAACCCCGGCCACGATCCAGGGACTGTTCGACATCGTCTGGGTCGATGGCAAGCTGCGTGCCCACGGTGTCGATTCCGAATTCGGTGTTGCCGGCTACACGCTGGAAGCCTACGCGGTATCGCCTTACGAATATGAAGAGTAAAGCTTGTTCTGATGGCCCGCCTGCCGGCCGGTCGCTATACCGTGGAAGCCAGCGGCTACGGTGAAAGCCAGCGGCAGAATGTCACTCTCAGCGCCCAGCGTCCGCCCGAGTTCAATTTCTACAGGCTGGCTACAGGCTGACGACGGGCAGACACAACCCGTACACGACCGGGGCAGGACGTCGCTAGCCGGCGTCTCCTGGGCTATGGCTTTTAATATAGGCGGCTACTCACCAGGGGATGAATGGCGTTAGACTGGTTCCAGACCAAACCACAGAATCAGGAGAACGCCATGAGTGAACCCGCCGCCGATCAAGCCGTAATCGCCCAGCGTGGCCCGTTCGGCATCGAGGTCGAAGCCGGCAAGAGTTACTGGTGGTGCCGCTGTGGCCGCAGCCAGAACCAGCCGTTCTGCGATGGTTCGCACAAGGTCACCGCGTTCACGCCGATCAAATATACCGCCGAGGCCAGCAAGAAGGTGTATTTCTGCGGCTGCAAGCAAAGCGGCAACAAGCCGCTATGCGACGGTACCCACAACACGCTGGCATGAACCCGGGCGATTTCCTGTAACCGGTAGAGTGCGCACTGCGAACCGACTGCGCGACAACCGCATCCGCGCGGGGCTGCGATTGGAGCAGGAACAGTCAATCCTTGCAGCTTGCCGTAAGACTATAAAAGGACTATATTTGGTCTTTCTTGAAAATCAGAAGCACGGCCATGCGCTACTCATCTCAAGTTAAACCCATCAGTTACCTCAAGGCCAACGCCGCCGAAGTCCTGACGAACCTCGCCGAACAGCGTGAGCCGTTGGTTATCACGCAGAACGGTGAAGCCAAGGCGGTTCTGCAGGATGTGGCCTCGTTCGAGGAAACCCAGGAAACCCTGGCCTTACTGAAAATCCTGGCACTGGGCAATCAGGCCGTGACGGCAGGCAAGGTCAAGCCTGTGGCGGACGTCGTTGCCCGTCTGCGCGCCAAGCGGCCAACGGCCTGATGACAGGCACGCCGGCCAAATTCGAAGTCCTGCTCACCGAGGGTGCCGAGCAGGACCTGGAGGCAATTCACGACTACATCGCAGAGTTCGACCGCGTTGCCAACGCCAACTACGTGTTGGACCAGTTGATGGAGGTTGTGGAGAGCCTGTCGCGGTATCCGGAGCGCGGCAGCTTCCCCAAAGAGCTGATCGCACTGGGCATTAAAGAGTATCGCCAGACCTCGTTCAAACCTTACCGCGTGATCTACCGCGTCGCAGGCATTCAAGTCATCATCTACCTGATCGCCGACGGCCGGCGCGATATGCAGTCGGTGCTGGCTTGCCGGCTGCTGGGTGCATAACGGGCAAACGCCAAGGTGTATTTCTGCGGCTGCAAGCAAAGCGGCAACAAGCCGCTGTGCGACGGGACTCATAACACCCTGGCGTGAACTCGGGCGATTTCCTGTAGCCGGTAGGGTGCGCACCGCGCACCGACCCTTGATGGTGCGCGGTGCGCACCCTACGGCCGGGTAGAGTCTTTCGTGGAATTCACCTTGGCCTTGCTCGACCA
>CAYMHN010000127.1:0-8336 GCA_964390235.1 uncultured Candidatus Competibacteraceae bacterium | reverse complement strand
CTCGGCGGCGCAGTAGTCGGCCACGGCCTCGGCGGCCACGCCGGGCGGCGGCCGGTAGGCGTTGGCGGCCGACACCCGAATCACGTCCAGCAGCGCGCCTTCGAAGGGTTCGCGACGCTCCCGGTAATCGGACAACGACAAGGCACCCAGGGTGTTGCCGTGCCAGGATCGGCGCCGGGCGATGAACCGTCGCCGCGACCGCTCGCCACGAGCGCTGTGGTATTGCAGCGCCAGCTTCATGCAGGATTCCACCGCCTCCGAACCGCCGGACACGAACACCATCTGCCGGAAGCCGGGACCGCAGGCCCGGGAGATCATTTCGGTCAGCTGCTCCAGCGGATCGCTGGTGAAGGTGTAGCGATAACCATGCGCCACCCGATCCAGTTGGCGGGCGATCGCCGCATTGACCTCGGGATGGCCGTGACCCAGGCAGAACACCGCCGGCCCGCCGGAAGCATCGAGGTATTCGCGGCCCTCGACATCATAGACTCGGATGCCCCGACCGTAGGCGATCTTGGGCAGGCTGGACGCGACGACCGAGGTGCTTGCGGTGTGCATGGTTGTGCTCACGATGGGTGTTTCGAGATGAGGTGATGCCCGGCTGACCGCTCGGATCAGACAATATCCTCGACTCGTACCGTATCGACCTGGCGCGACGGCAAAGCCAAATGATAGCGCGTAGCCTTGCGCTCGCCGGTTCGGTGCAGAATACCTTTTTCCACCAGATCTCCTAAATCCCTTGTTACTGTCGCGGTGCTTGCGCCCGTGATGCTGATGTAATTGGCCGCACTCAAACCACCAACGAACCCATTCGGCCCTTCCTGAAACATCCGCAACACCGCCTTTTCTTGCCGTGTGTTGAGTCTGCCCCTCACTCCATCCAAGAGACGGGCCTTATCGATGAGAAACTCCACCTGCGCCAGGCTGCGCCGTTGCGCCTCGATGACCGCCGAGGCAAACCAGAGCAGCCAGCGGGTGACTTCCAAGGTCTGGCTGGCGGCTTCCAGTGCCCGGTAATAGTCTTCCCGACGCCCGAGCAGGGTTCCGGCCAGAGCAGTCAACACAGGTGTTGACATACCCTGTGCCAGCGCCTTTTCCGCTATCGCCCGGCCGATCCTGCCATTACCATCCTCGAACGGGTGAATGCTTTCAAACCAGACATGCGCCAACCCCGCCCTGGTCAGCGCGGGCAACCGGTTCCGCCCCGCCGGGCCGGTCTGCGCGAACCATTCGAGAAAACTCGCCATTTCCGCCGCAACCCGGCTTGAAGGCGGTGCCTCGAAATGCACCCTGGGAGCATAGTCCGGACCGGAGACAATCCGCATGGGCTCGGAGTGGGTCCGGTAGCGGCCCATATCGCCCAAGTCCCGCCGTCCGCTCATCACCATGCGGTGCCACTCGAACAGGGTCTCATGGTCCAGGGGGACCATGAAGCTCCGGTAAAGGCTGACCATCATTTCAGCAATGCCCGCTTCCGCCGCGGTGACCGCGCGGCGATTCGTGGCAAGGCCCAGCTGCCGCCGGATCGAGGATTGCACGCTGTCCCGGTTCAGATACTCTCCCTCTATGGCCGAGGTTCCCAAAGCCTCCAGGCTCATCAGTTCAACCGTCAGAACATCACGGTCGGGCGCCGTCAAGTGACGCGAGGCGCCGATAACCAGACCGGCTCCCTCCAGAAACAGATTCTCGGCCCGCGCCAGTCGCACGGTATCCCAGGAAAACCGCGGCCATTCCTGCTGTTGCCAGTTCCAGACCATGATGGATAAGGTCCTGCTTTATCCATCAATATATCAAGTTTTATGATTGATAAGACGAACTCCACTAAAAATTCTACCCGGCCGTAGGGTGTGCACCGCGCACCGACCCTTGATGGTGCGCGGTGCGCACCCTACCGGCTGCATGGATATGCATGCCTGCCTCAAGCCGGCTCGGCTTCGGGCTCCGGAACCTGCATCACCGGTTCGATCTTGCGCAACTCGTCCAGCGGGATGTGGCAGGCGATGTGGTGGCCTTCCGCAGCGGTCTGAACCGGCGGGCGTTCCTGCTCGCAGATTGCGCCGATCTTGCGATGGCAGCGGGTCTCGAACGGACAGCCCTTGGGCGGGTTGAGCACGCTGGGCAGCGGGCCTTCGAGGACGATCTCGCGCTTGTGCACGTTCGGGTCGGCGATCGGGACGGCCGACAACAGTGCCTCGGTATAGGGATGGTAGGGCGGGCTGAACAACTGCTCGGTGGTTCCGGACTCCATGATCTGGCCCAGATACATGACCACGATGCGATCGGACAGATAGCGCACCACCGACAGATCGTGGCTGATGAACAGCAGGGTGGTCTTGTGCTCGCGCTGGATATCCATCAGCAGTTCGGTGACGGCGGCGGCCACCGACACGTCCAGGGCCGAGACCGGTTCGTCGGCGATCACCAGTTCCGGATTGCCGGCGAAGGCCCGGGCGATCCCGACCCGCTGCTTCTGGCCGCCGGATAGCTGGCGCGGCCGGCGGTAGTAGAAATCGCGCGGCAGCTTGACGGTGTCCAGCAACTGCATGACCCGCTCGCGGACCTTTTCCGGATCGCTCTCGATGCCGAACTTCCTGATCACCCGGCCGATCTGGGAACCGACCGTGAGGCTGGGGTTGAGGGTGTCGGAAGGATTCTGGAACACCATCTGCAAGGAGGCCAGGCGCTGGGACGTACGCTTCTGCACCGGAACATCGCCGATATTGACCCCGTCCAGATCGATCTTGCCGCTGGTGGCGGTCTCCAGCCCCATCAATACCTTGGCGAAGGTCGACTTGCCGCAACCGGACTCGCCGACGATGGCCACGGTCTCGCCGCGCCGGGCCTGGAAGCTGAGGGTTTCATTGGCCTTGACATAGCGCAGGCCTTTGCCCGACAGCAGAGCGCCGATGGAACGGTCGCGAACCTCGTAGTATTTTTTCATGTCGTCGACATCGAGCACCATTTCGCCGAGTTCCATCGGCTCCCGGGCTTCGTGCTGCGCTTCGGTCGTGCCACCCTCGAGTTCCTGCCAGCGGATACAGCGCACCCGGTGACCCGGACTGTCGGGTATGTTTTCCATGGCGATGTTGTGGCTGTCGCAACGCCCGGCGACGAAATAATCGCAGCGCGGGCCGAAGTTGCAGCCCGACGGACGCTCGTGCGGCAAGGGTAGCTGGCCACGTATCGGGCTCAGCGGGCGGGCGTTCTTGTCCGCCGTCGGCAGCGGGATGCAACCGAACAGCCCGTGGGTATAGGGGTGCAGGGGACGGTTGAAGACGGTCTTGATGTCCCCCTCCTCCACCGATTCGCCGGAATACATCACGCAGACCCGATCGCAGGTCTCCAGGATCAGGCCCAGATTGTGCGAGATGAACAGCTGGGCGGTGCCGAACTTCTTGCTGATTTCGCCGATCAGCTTGACGATGCCGGCCTCGACGGTCACGTCCAGTGCCGTGGTCGGTTCGTCCAGCAGTAGCAGGGACGGATTCGACAGCAAGGCCATGGCGATCACCACGCGCTGCTGCTGGCCGCCGGAGATCTGGTGCGGGTAAGCCTTGAACACCCGCTCGGGGTCGGGCAGGCGCACATCGGCCAGGATTTGCAGGGCGCGCTCCCGCGCCTCGCGCTCGCTGACGTTCTCGTGGGTCAGCGGCACTTCCATCAGCTGGCGGCCGAGGATCATGCTCGGGTTGAGCGCCGCCATCGGCTCCTGGTAGATCATCGAGATCTGCGAACCGCGCAACTGGCGCAGTTCTTCCTGACTCATGGTGGTCAGGTCACGGTCCTTGAACTTGATGCTGCCGCTCTTGATGCCGCCGTTGCTGCCCATGTACTGCATGATGGCCATGGCCACGGTGGATTTGCCGCAACCGGATTCGCCCACCAGACCGATGGTCTCGCCGGCATGAACGGTCAAGGAGAAATCGATCACCGCCGGGATCTCGCCGGCCCGGGTGTAGTAGGAGATGTTGAGATCCTTGATCTCCAGCAGTGGAGTATCGTCAGCCATTATTGTTCCTCAGTCGCGCAGCGAGATTTCGCGCAGCCCGTCGGCCAGCAGATTGAAGCCCAGAATCAGCGACGAGATCGCGATACAGGGATAGAGGGTCATGTGCGGGAAAGCCATCGCCATGGCCCGGGTTTCATTGATCATGCCGCCCCAGTCGGGATTCGGCGGCGGCAGACCCAGGCCCAGAAAACCCAGCACGCCGATGGTGATGATCACGTAGCCCAGGCGCAGGCAGGCATCGACAATCAGCGGGCCGCGGGCGTTGGGCAGGATTTCCACCAGCATGATGCGCCAGGAACCCTCGCCGCGGGTCTGGGCCGCCGCCACATAGTCGCGGTTTCTCAGATCCAGCACCAGACCGCGCACGATGCGACCCACCAACGGTCCGGTGGCGAAGGTGATGGCGATCACGATAATGATGCCCGAGGCGCCGAAGGTGGTGATGATGATGATGTACAGCACCAGCACCGGGAAGGCCAGGATGATGGCGCTGAGCGCCGACAGGAATTCATCGATCCAGCCGCCGTAATAACCGGCCGCCAGACCCATCAGGATGCCGACCGTATAAGCGACCACGGTCGCCAGCACCGAGTAGAACAGCACGGTGCGCGAGCCCCAGATGATGCGCGACAGGATATCCCGCCCCAGGTGATCGGTGCCCAGCCAGAAGGTGCCGACCGGGACGCTGGCACTGCCGGCGAACTCGGTGCCGGGGGTGGCGAAGGGTTGCAGCGTGGCCAGCGGATCGAACGGCACCAGAACCGGTGCGAACAGCGCCACCAGCAACCAGAACCCGACCAGCGCCGCGCCAATCATGCCGACCCCGGACTCCCGCAACAGCGCGAAGGACTTCAGCGCCCGCCACAGCGCCGCACCATAGCCCGTCGCGGGCTGCTTCACGACTGCACTTGTACTCATCGGGCGCCTCCGATCAACTGAAGCGAATCCGCGGATTCAGGTAAGTGTAGCCAATGTCGGAGATGGTCTGCACCGTCACCACCACCGCCACCGCCACCATGGCGCAGGCTTCGATCAGGTAGATGTCCTGATTCAGCGCCGCCTCCAGCAGCAAGGCGCCGAAGCCCTTGTAGGCGAAGAAGAACTCGACCACGATCACCCCTGACAGCAGCCAGTTGATCTGCAGCAGAATCACCGTGAACGGCGCGATCAGCGCATTGCGCAGGGCATGCTTGAGCACCACCTGCTTGAACGGCAGGCCCTTGAGCACGGCGGTACGGATGTAGTGGGTGGTCATGACCTCGGCCATCGAGGCGCGGGTCATGCGTGCCACGTAGCCGAAACTGTAGACCACCAGCACCATCACCGGCAGCACCATCTCGTTCCAGGCGAAACCGCCCGCCATGCTGCTGGTACCGGGCAACCAGCCGAGCCAGAACACGAATATCGCCGCGAACAGGACCGCGCTGGCGAACTCCGGCACCGAGGTGGTGATGATGCTGGCCACGGATATCGTTCGATCAAGCTTGGAACCTTCGCGCATGCCGGCCAGGATACCGAGTATCAAGGACAACGGCACCATGATCGCGAATACGCAGGCCGCCAGCAACGCGGTATTGCCCAGCCGCGGCAGCAGGACTTCGACGACCGGCGTCCTGAAACGCACCGATTCGCCCCAGTCACCGCGGGCGAACGAGACCAGCCAGTCGATGTAGCGCTCGTGAAACGGCCGGAAATAGCCGTGCTCCTCCAGCCAGAGATTGCGCTGCTCGACGTTGGTATACGGCCCCAGGACCTTGGCTGCGACGCTCTCGACGTTGATCTCCAGCAGCGCGAAGATCAGCAGGGACACGGCGATCATGGTCAACACCATGAAGCCGAGCCGTTTCAGGATGAGAATCAGCATGATGACTGGCGCTCGCTATGGGCAGGGGAGAAGGGCCGGCTTGCCCGAGCCGACCCGTTGACAGGATCAGGACTCGATCCAGACGTTCTGGAACTGGTGGTACAGCGTGGGATGGGTTTCCCAGCCCTTGACATGTTCCAGATGCGCGGTCAGTTCGGCGCGGAAGAAGGGCTGCACCATGACGGCATCGTCGCGCAGGATCTGCTGGACCACTTCCATGGCCTGGCGGCGCTCCTCGACATCGACCAGTGATTCCGCCACCCCCAGGGCCGCGTCGAACTCGGGGTTGGAGTAGCTGGTCTCGTTCCAGGGCACGCCGGTGCGGTAGGCCAGGGCCAGGGCCATGGTGCCCAACGGACGGTGAGTCCACACGGTGAGGCTGAACGGCGCCTTGTCCCAGATATCCCAGTACTGCGCCGAGGGCATCACCTGGATGTTGAGATTGATGCCGGCTTCGCGCAGATTCTGTTGCAGCACGGCCACCGAATCCTGCTCCCAGGTACCGGCCGTGTTACCCACCGCACAGTTGAGCGTCAGGTTCTCCTGGCCAGCCTCGGCCAGCAGTCGGCGGGCTTCCTCGATATTGCGCTCCAGCGATGGCAGCGGGAAATGCTCCGGGTGCACCTCGGCCACATGATAGTGGTCGGCAACCTGGCCCATGCCGCGATGGGCCTGCTCCAGGTTCTGCGCATTGTCGGAACAGAGCTGGACCGCGCGCCGCACCCGCTGATCGGTGAACGGCGCTTCGGTGACCTTCATGCGGATCACCCCGGTCTGGGCGGTATTGGCCTCGGCGAGCACCACCCCGGGGATGGCCCGGGCGGCATCCACGGTCGCCAGCTGCAAGCGATAGACCGCATCCACCTGACGTGACGCCAGCGCACCCAGCACCGCGTTGGCGTCCATGCCCACATCGACATAACGGATCTCGTCCAGATAGACCTCGCCACCCCAATAGGGCTCGGCGCGGCGTCGCAGCACGGCGAGTTCACCAATCCGGAACTCGGCCAGCTCATAGGGACCGGTGCCAACCGGGTTGCGACTCAGGTTGCGGCCCTCCTCCGCGAAGCGGCGGTGGACGATGGCGGTCGGGTAGTTGTAGAGATTTTCCGGAATCGCCAGCACCGGTGAGTTGAGGTTGATGCGTACGGTGTGATCGTCCAGCTTCTCGACCGCATTCGGACTCATGCGCCGGGCACCATCGTCGCCCGCCGGTCCGAGCATGGCATCGAACAAGCCCAGATTGCTGGAGCCGGTGGCCGGGTCCAGCCAGCGGGTGAAGTTGTAGACCACGTCGTCGGCGTTGAACTCGTCACCATTGGACCACATCACGCCCTGACGCAGCTGGAAGGTCCAGCTGGTCAGATCGTCGCTGGCCTCCCAGGATTCGGCGAGATACGGCCGAGTGATGTTGTCGGCCCCGGTCATGACCAGGTATTCGACGATGTGGCGGGCGACATTGGATTTCTCGACCCAGTCGAAGGTTGCCGGATCACTCATCTCCTGCACTGCCATGGCGATACGCAGCGTGCCGCCGGGGCGCGGGGTACCCTGGGCGCGGGCCACCGGAATGATCGACTCACCGGTGATCTTGCCGGCCAGCGCATAGGCCGTGGTCGCGGATACGCCCAGCAGGGTGGTGGTGCGCAGGAATTCGCGGCGACTGAGTTTGCCGCGCTTGAGATCGTCGATCAGCTTGGGTACGTAACGGTGCTTGTCGACTTCGTAGAAATCGGCCATTTGTGATTACCTCCACTCGGGTCTGCTGCTTGGAATAGTGTGTTCAGGCGTTTCTCCTTAAATAAGTCTTAGCCGAGAAAGTCCCGGGTGGCAAGCTTAAAGCGACAAGTTTTAACATTTGCGCGACATAATCACCCGATTCCAGATCGTTTCCACCGGTGCCGACGGTTGCTCCTGAAGCCTGCACGGTGGTTCCCAAACAAGGCCCGCCGCGTTATGCTGCAATGCAATATCAGCCACTACGTTTACCCGCGGAGAACAAGGCAATGGCCACGGCCAAACAACCCAAGATTATCGACCTCGCCCTGCAGGGCGGGGGGTCGCATGGCGCCCTGACCTGGGGCGTACTCGACCGCTTGCTCGAAGACGAACGCATCCGTGTCGCCACCATCAGCGGCACCAGCGCCGGCGCCATGAACGCCGTGGTCATGGCCGACGGTCTCGACCGGGGCGGCAGTGAGGGGGCGAGAGAGACCCTCACCGCATTCTGGAAGGCGGTGAGCGACGCGGCCCGCTGGTCGCCGATCCAGCGCAGCATCTGGAACCAACTCACCAACAACTTCAGTCTGGAAAACTCCCCCGGCTACCTCTGGTTCGAGCAGCTCACCCGGCAGTTCGCGCCCTACGAACTCAATCCCCTGGATATCAACCCGCTGCGCGACCTGGTCGCCAAGACCGTCGACTTCGAGCGGGTCAACCATTGCCGCGACCTCAAGGTGTTCG
>CAYMHN010000126.1:0-8365 GCA_964390235.1 uncultured Candidatus Competibacteraceae bacterium | reverse complement strand
ATCCGGCCTGGCATGCCGCCTGGAGCGAAGTACTCAACGACGACCCGCTGCGCGGCGCCACCGCGGCCTGGGTACTGGCCTTGGCCACCGCGGCCTGCGCCATCATGGGTGCCTCCGCCCGGCTCGGCCAGTTGGCCATCGCCCTGGGCGTCGCCGCCGGCGCGTTCTGGCTGGTCGCGGTGATCTTCGGCAAGGTCCGCGCCAGCCTGCTGTTCAATCTGCCGGCGGCACTGATCGGCGCCCTGATCGGCCTGGCCAGTGCCGTCTATGCCCGCCTGCCCTGGCAGGCGCTGCTGCTACTGGCCCTGGTGCCGGTACTGGCGCGGATTCCCCTGCCCACCCAGTGGTCGCGCTGGGTGCGCGGCCCGCTGCTGGCACTGATCACCCTGCCCGCCGGCGCACTGGCCGTATGGCTGGTCTGGTCACTGACCTCGAACAACACCGGTTACGGTTACTGACTCTCTTTCCACCCACCGACTCAAAGGAGTCCATGATGCGCAAACTGCTTATCACCGCCGCCCTGCTAATACCATTGGCTGGAACCCAAGCCGCTGAAACCTACGCGATCGACACCGACCACACCTACGCCCACTTCGGTATCGACCATCTCGGCCTGTCCACCATGTATGGCCGGATCGACACCACCGGCGGCACGCTGACCGTGGACCCGGCCAACAATACCGGCTCGGTGCGGGTCATCCTGGATCCGGCCACCATCAACACCGGCCTGGAGCGGCGCGACGACCACCTGCGCTCACCGGATTTTCTCAGCGTGGGCGAGTTCCCCGAGATGAATTTTGAATCCACCGCGGTCACCCTGACCGAGGACGGCGGCACGGTGGAAGGCAATCTGACCCTGATCGGCCAGACCCTGCCCGTTACCCTGACCATCACCCGCTGGACCTGCAGCGATCATCCCATGGCCCGCCGCCCGGCCTGCGGCTTCAATGCCACCGGCACCCTGAAGCGTTCGGAGTTCGGCATGAACTACGGCATCCCCGGCGTCGGCGACGAGCTGACCCTGATGATCAACGTCGAGGCCATCCAGGAAGGCTGAACCGGCATATCGACGGTCCCATCCGGGACCGTCAGCGCAATTCAACCGACGGGAACTGGCTGGCTCCCAGCACCCCCATGGAGAAACCCCGCACGGCCCCGCGCAGCGGCTGGTGGCGCAGCGAGTGGGCCAGCGGCAACCAGGGTAGCTGCTCGCGAAACAGCGCCTGGACCTGCTGATACAAGGCGCGCCGGGCCTCCGGCTCGGCGGTCAGGCGGGCCTGATGCAACAGTTCCTCGAATGTCGGCTGGCACCAACGCGCCCGGTTGCCGCCATTCACGGCGGCGCAACTCAGCAGCGGGCTGAGGAAGTTGTCCGGATCGCCGCTATCGCCGACCCAACCCAGTAGAATCACATCGTGCTCGCCGACGCGGCTACCGGCCAGGAACGTCTCCCAATCCGGGGTGACCAGCTCGACATCGATGCCCAGCAGGGCCCAGTCGGCGCGGATCAGCCGGGCGACGGCGGCGGCATCGGGCAGATAGTCGCGCTCCACCGGCGGCACCCAGAGACGCAAGCGCAGTTCCTCCACGCCGGACGTCTCCACGCCGGACGTCTCCACGCCGGCCTCTGCCAGCAGGTCGCGCGCCCGCTCGGGATCGTAGGGCATGGGTTCGACCGTGTCATCATAGGCCCAGCTGGTCGGCGGCAGAGGATTCTCGGCGAGCCGTCCATCGGCGCCATACCCCACCTGGAGTATGGCCTGGCGGTCCACCGCCAGGGCCAGCGCTTGGCGCACCCGAACATCGTCCAGCGGCGGGCGGCGGGTATTGAACGCCAGATAGCCGATATCGAAACCGGTCTGGCGTAGCATCTGGATGCCGCGCGGGTTGCCGAACGCCGCGCGCTCGGCCCGACTCAGCGGCGCCAGCAGATGGCATTCGGCGCGCGTCAGACGAGCGATCCGCTGGTTCAGATCCGGCTCCGGCGCGATCACCAGCCCGTCCAGCGACGGTCGCTCGCCCCAGTAACCCTCATGCGCGGCGTACACCAACCGCTGGCCGGGCTCATGGCGAGTCAGACGGAACGGTCCGGTGCCCACCGGTTGCAGATCGAGCTGGATCAATGCGCCACTCAGTCGCAGCCAGGCCGCATACTCGGCCGACAGGATCGCGGCGAACGGCATGGCCAGCAGGGCCAGAAACCCGGCATCCGGCTGATTGAGCGTGAACTGCACCGTATACGGGTCGAGTCGGTCCAGGGCCAGCACGCGCCGAGGCCAGCCCATGCCGTCGAAATAATGATAGGTACCACCGGACACGGTATGGTAAGGGTGGTCGGGGCGCCACTGGCGTTCGAAGCTGAACAGCACGTCGCTGGCATTGAAGGGCCGGCCCGGCCGGAAGGCGTCGGTGCGCTGGAACTGCACCTCCCGGCGCAGCTGGAAGGTGAACACCCGGCCGTTCTCGGTGATTTCCCAGGATTCGGCCAGGGCCGGCACGATCCGGCTGGTCCCCTGCTCCAGCCGTACCAGTCCTTCGTAGATGGTGCCATGGGTCGCATCGAAGCTGGCCTGATCGATGGCCAGCTGGGGATTGAGGCTGAGCGGCGCGGAAGCCGGGCAATAGATCAGGGTGCTGGCGGCGGCGCTGCCACCGATCAGGTTCAGCAGCAGCAGCCAGCCCGGCATGCTTTTCATGGCTGTCATCTTGCGCGTATATTGCTTGTCCATGGACCATGATACGCCGACGCCAGCCGCTTACGAACTGCTCAACCCCGATGCCCGTACCCCGGTGCTGCTGGTCTGCGACCATGCCAGCAACCGGATCCCTCGGCGCTATGCCGATCTCGAACTGAATCCGGAGCTGCTGGCCAGCAACCATGTCGCCTGGGATATCGGCGCGGCCGCGGTCACCCGCCATCTGGCGACCCGCTTCAACTGCCCGGCCGTGCTGAACGGCTATTCCCGGCTGCTGATCGACGCCAACCGCCAGCCCGGAGACCCGACCTCGATTCCCGTTGTCAGCGACGGCATCGAGATCCCCGGTAACCGCGAGGTGGACGATGCCGAGGCCGACTTCCGGCTGGAGACTTTTTTCTGGCCTTATCATCACGCCATCACCCACGCCCTGGCCCAGCTCTGGCGGCATGGACCGGCGCCGGCGCTGGTATCGATCCACAGCTTCACGCCCTTGTTCAGCGGTCTGCATCGCCCCTGGCATATCGGGGTGATGTGGAATCACGACCCGCGTGTCGCCCAGCCGCTGATCGCCTGGCTGCGCGAGCGGCACCATGAGCTGTGCATCGGCGACAACGAGCCCTATTCCGGCCGCGATACCGGGTTTACCGTAGATCATCACGCCGGGGCGGCCGGTCTGCCCCATGTGGCGGTGGAAGTCCGCCAGGATCTGATCACCGAACCCATCGATCAGGCCTACTGGGCCGGTCTGCTGGGCGAGGCCCTGGAGGCGGTGCTGTCCAACGCCTCCCTGCACCAGGTGGAGCATTACTGATGAGCCAGATCGGCACTTATCGGGAACCCTCGTTCACCATCGGTATCGAGGAGGAATACCTGCTGGTCTCGCGCGAGACGCGGGCACTGGCAGATCAGCCGCAGACCATGCTGGACGAGTGCGAGGCCAAGCTGTCCGGCCAGTTCAGCCCGGAGTTCCTGCGTTCCCAGATCGAGATCGGCACCCCGGTCAACGACACTCTGGTAGGCGCCCGCGCCGATCTGGCCCGGCTGCGCGCCACCGTGGCCGAAGTCGCCAACGACCACGGCCTGGCCCCGATCGCCGCCTCCACCCATCCGTTCACCGACTGGCGCGCCCAGAAGCACACCGACAAGCAGCGCTACTCGGTACTGGCCCAGGATCTGCAAGGGGTAGTGCGGCGCCTGCTGATCTGCGGCATGCATGTGCACGTGGCGATCGAGGACGAGGATCTGCGCATCGATCTGATGAACCAGGTCAGCTACTTTCTGCCGCATCTGCTGGCGCTGAGCACCTCCTCGCCGTTCTGGGGCGGCGAGAACCTGGGGCTGAAATCCTACCGGCTGAGCGTGTTCAACGAACTGCCGCGTACCGGCCTGCCGGATTATTTCGACTCCTACGGCGAATACCAGCGCCATGTCCAGACCCTGGTCAAGGCCGGGCTGATCGAGGATGCCAGCAAGATCTGGTGGGACGTGCGGCCCTCGGTGCGCTATCCGACCCTGGAGATGCGCATCGCCGATATCTGCACCTATCTGGACGACGCCATCTGCATTGCCGCCCTGTACCGCTGTCTGCTGCGCATGCTCTACCGACTGCGGCGCAACAACCAGCGCTGGCGCACCTATGCCCGCATGCTGATCAGCGAGAACCGCTGGCGCGCCCAGCGCTACGGTTTCGACGAAGGCCTGGTGGATTTCGGCCTGGGCCGGGTGGTGCCGTATACCGAGCTGATCGAGGAAATCCTCGGTTTCGTGCGCGAGGACGCCGAGTTCTTCGGCTGCGTGGCCGAGGTCGAACATGCCCGCGAGATCCTGCGCCGCGGCACCAGTGCCCATCGCCAGGTACGGGTTTACGAGAACGCGCTGGCGCAAGGTGCCGAACGCCAGGAGGCGCTCAGGACCGTGGTCGACAATCTGATCGAGGAGACCGTGACGGGGACGGCCTAGCTTTCCCCTTGTGCCGTCACCCGGCTGAATACCGTGCCGTGACACTGCGGGCAGGACGGCACTCGGTCGCTGCCCTCGAACCGGACTTCCTTGCCGCAGTTTTCGCAGCGCAGCGTGCCCGGCCCGGCGACATCGCCGGTATAGTAATGGCCGGCGCGGGCCAGTTCGGCATTGAAATGCAGTAGTTCCAGCTTGGTGTAATCGGCGGCGCTGCTAAACCAGGCCAGTAGCCGATTCTCGGCGTATTCGACATCGAAGCGCAGCCAGTCCTTGAGTTCCCGCCCGGTGGTGGCCAGATAATGCCCAGCGTCCTCCAGATCGCGCTTCAGATAGCCGGCCACCAGCTGCGCCTCGTCCCGGGTCAGTTCGTTCAGCTCCACGGCCTTCTCGGCGGCCTGCTGGATACTGCGCTGCAAGCCCTCGACCACCTCGTGTTCGGTCTGCTCCAGTGCCGCCAGCCGCTGCTGGACCCGCTCGGTCATCCGGTTGTAAGCCTGCCCCAGGCGATCGATATTGCTGTGTTCGGTCATGTCGCCTTCCTCCAGTCACCTCGGTCAAGGACAAGTGTCGGTCGATACGCCGCGGTGCGCAAGAGTAGTCGCCACCAGTGAATCAGGACAAGGCCGCAAGCGCCGCCTGATACGCCGTGCGGGTTTCATGAAAATCGCTGACGGTGACGTTCAAGTCATGCAGCAGCCCGTCCTGCAAGCCATAAATCCAGCCGTGGACCGACAAGGCCTGGCCGCGTTCCCAGGCGTCGCGGGCGATCGTGGTGTGACAGACGTTGACCACTTGCTCGATGACGTTCAGCTCGCAAAGCCGATCGGTAGGCGCGGACTCCCCACTGATGCAGGCCAGTTCCTTGTCATGCTTATGGCGCACGTCCTGCACATGGCGCAGCCAGTTATCACTCAGGCCCAGGCGATCGCCCCGCAGCGCGGCCTTCACGCCGCTGCACCCATAGTGACCACAGACGATGATGTGGCGGACTTTCAGGATATCCACCGCGAACTGCATCACCGACAGACAGTTGAGGTCGGTGTGCACGACCAGATTGGCGACATTGCGGTGGACGAACAGTTCGCCTGGCAGCAACCCGACAATCTGATTGGCGGGCACGCGACTGTCCGCGCAACCGATCCACAGGTAGGAGGGAAACTGCTGTCGCGAGAGCTTGAGGAAGAACTCCGGGTCCTGCTGCCGGATACTCTCGGCCCAGGCCTTGTTGCTGTCGAATAGATGACCGAGGGTTTGCATGGTGTCGGTACCTGGCGGATGAGGTGACTTTCCGGAAAGATTATCCCCTCTCCCGCCCGAGCTTCCAAGAGGGGATTCAGAAGGGGTCCGCCGGGCGGTGCGACGCGCCCGCCTCCGGCACCAGGTCGGCGAACCAGAAGCCGTCGCGGGTGACGGTCTCGCCCACCCGGATCGAGCCCGCCTGATCGGCTGATCAAGACGGCGACCATGCGTCCGCGGCACGTCTCAAGAAGGCATCGACCCGCCCCCTGATGCCTTCGATCTCATCGCGTGACCAGGAAGAGCCGGTCTCGTAGACCGTGCCATCCGTGGTGACGATCCGCAGATAGTAGCTTGGCGCGCTATCGCTCCACTCGCGGGTC
Source organism: uncultured Candidatus Competibacteraceae bacterium (assembly GCA_964390235.1). GTDB lineage: Bacteria > Pseudomonadota > Gammaproteobacteria > Competibacterales > Competibacteraceae > CAYMHN01. The sequence continues at coordinate 2,088 of CAYMHN010000126.1, read as the reverse complement.
CCGACATCGACGCGCGCGATGGCGGACATCGGATGCACCGAGACGCGCTCCCGGATCAGCGGAGCCGTCGCCGAGTAGGTGAAACTTGAACGCGCCGCATCGAAGACCATGCGCGAACTCAGGCCGGCGACCGCCGCGAACAGCAGCAACCCGCTCAGCGCCAAAGCGCCCGCCGAGATCAGCGCGGCGAACAGGAAGAACGGATGCAGATAGCTGTGCCAGTCGATCCGCACCAGCAGTTCATAGGGCGCCAACAGCGGAAACAGGGCCAGTAGCGCGAACACTACGCGCAGGCCTCCGCGCAGCGGCGACCGGATCTCGATTCGATCCACCTGTTCAAGCAACTCGGGCATGGCGGACTCCTCGATTTTCCCAAACTATCGGGTGTCCACCAAAGCAGGTCAACTCCACTGGGAGATCCGACTCCGTGAGGGTGCAGGCTGCGGCTCGAACAGGGCGAGTTCATCGACCGGCTCGAAGCCGATCTTGCGCGCCAGTTTCCATGAGGCGGGATTGTCCTCCACCGCCCCCCACACCGGTTGCTTGCCCTGCGCTTGCAGGTGCCGGATCAGGTGCGCGGCGCACAGGCCGGCATAGCCGCGCCGCCGGTGCTCCGCCAAGGTGTCGATGGCGACATCCCACAGGGTCTCGGTAACCGCCCCGGCATAGCAGAAAGCGATCGGCCGTCGGTCGACAAAGGTCGCCGCGATCGGGGACTGTAGCGCGCCGATCCTGAGTTCCCCCAACAGTTCCTCGGGGATCGACAGGTCATCGAGCCGCGCCGGATCGATCCAGCCGACCCGACCGGGCTCTGCCACGGGCAGCAGCCGCGGGTTCCGCAGTTCGTGGAGAATGGCGCGCGTACCGATCCAGTCCGGCAGGGCTTCGGCCAGCCAGGCTAGCTTTCCCCATGGCGCAATCACGCAGCGCGCATTCCTCGCTACCGCCACCCGGATGGCGTTCACTTCCGGAGTGCCGATGACCACCACGCCCTCGGTGGCCGGATCGCGGATCACCAGGGACAGTTCCGGTTCCTCGCGCAGGCCGAAGATCTCGCAGCGACCCCACAGCAGCCAAGCGCGCGCCTCCACCCAGCGGGGCAGGTCGGGAAGTCTTTGCACGAGGCCGGAGCCGAGTTGATGCTCGATATTCTGATTCAATTGCAGCAGACACTCGAACATGGCGTATTCAGTCGGGATCGGATTCAAGCCGCGCGGACTCCAGCACCCGCTCCACGGCATCGGCGAGCCCGATGACTTCCAGGCTGCCGATTCGGCGACCGTAAAGATGACCGAAATCGCGCCGGTCACCGGTGACCAGCAGGTCGGCGGACTGAGCCAGGGCGGCGGCCAGAATCGGCAGGTCCTTGTCGGGCAAGCCGTATCCGGCGGCGGCGGTCAGATGCTCGGCTGCCGGTTCCCTGTCCACAGTCACCCGTGTCATCAAGGCTTCCAGCTTGACAAGGCGCTCGGACCGCTTGCGGCCGATATTCCGGCGCGCCTCCTCCAAAGCCAGGCGGGAAGTGCTCAACCGGCAAAATCCGGCTACCGCCAGTTGGAACAGCAGCGCAGCCGGTGAATCGTCTTTCCAGCTCGCCGAAAACAGGATGTTGGCATCCAGAAACAACCGCACCCTACTTTCGCTTGCGGCTCAACGCTTGTTCCGCACGACGCCTGAGCGCACCGGGCAAGCGGTTTTCCCGCTCGAATTCCTCGATGCGTTCGTCGCTGTAGAGTTCGATCGGATAAACGGCGGCCGGCCGCAGACGAATGCTGCCATCCGCTTCAGGCTCGACGATCACCTGCGATTCGGCGGGCAAGCCGGCAGCCTCCAGTACGCGCCGCGGGATCGTAATCTGACCTTTTTTGCCGATCTTTACCGTTTCCATGTTGAAAGTATGCCGGATCTCCGGAAGGCCGGCAATCCGGACGACGAGGTGCGGGCACGCAAGGATGAAAAGAGCACAAGAGGCACACGGGGTCGGACCCTGCCAAGTCATTGTTACACATGAAGAGTTGCCCATGGTCTGGAGTAAACATTCACCTTATACGGCCAATTTCACCGCTTAAACTGGCCCAGTCAACACTC
>CAYMHN010000125.1:0-8369 GCA_964390235.1 uncultured Candidatus Competibacteraceae bacterium | reverse complement strand
CGATCTCCTTGGCGACCGAGACGCCGTCCTTGGTGACGGTGGGGGCGCCGAAGGACTTCTCGATCACCACGTTGCGGCCGCGCGGGCCGAGGGTGACCTTGACCGCATTGGCTAGTACATTCAGCCCGGCCACCATGCGGCTACGGGCGTCATCGCTGAAACGAACTTCTTTGACAGCCATATTCTATGCTCCTGTTCAGAATCGAGGCGCTCAGCCCTCGAATACACCCATGATGTCGTCTTCGCGCATCACCAAGTACTCGTCACCGTCGACTTTGACTTCGGTGCCCGAGTACTTGCCGAACAAGACCTTGTCGCCCGGCTTGACGGCGGGTACGATGCGTTCGCCGTTGTTCAGGATCTTGCCGTTGCCCACCGCCAGAACTTCGCCCCGGATGGGTTTCTCGGCGGCGGAATCGGGGATCACGATCCCGCCCGGAGAGGTTTTCTCCTCCTCCAGACGCTTGACGATGATGCGATCATGCAAGGGTCGAATTTTCATATTCAGTACACTCCACAGCTGATAGTGACGACACAAGCGATTGCATAGGCAATCGGCTCCCGCCGTCGAGTATTGTTAGCACTCGTCATTGGTGAGTGCTAACAATATAGTGGCGATGAGGAATTTTTCAAGCGTTAGCCGAAAAATTTCTTCCTGTAAATTTTCGGGAGCACGCCTGGTAGAGTTGAAACGCCGGAGGGGGTGCGTCTCACGCCCGGGCATTATCTGACGCCGGGGCTGTGCGAAGTGGCGGCCCACTACAGCAACCGCCTGAGCTTCTGCAACCGAATCCCCGGTGCGGTAGTCTATAGGGGCCAGAAAAGCCACCAGCGGGGATTGCCATGACCATCGACCACATCGGTCTCGCTGTGCGCGACTACCCGCGCGCCAAGCGATTCTACACGGCGGCCCTGGCGCCGCTGGGGGTCAGTCTGGTGATGGAAGTGCACGGATGGAGCGGTTTCGGCAGCCGGGGCAAGCCGGAGTTCTGGCTGGGGCAGGGTGATCCGCCGCAGCAACCCATGCATATCGCGTTTCGCGCCGCCAGCCGCGAACAGGTCCGGCAGTTCCACCAGGCGGCGCTGGCCGCCGACGGGCGCGATAACGGGGCGCCGGGCCTGCGTGAGATCTATCATCCGCATTACTACGGCGCCTTCGTGATCGATCCGGATGGACACAATGTCGAGGCCGTGTGCCACGAACCGGAGTGAGTGTTCCATCTCTAAAAGATCCGCTTGGAGTGCCCGAGCAGGCGCCAAGACTGGCGTTGAACCCCTGAAAGCTGCTAGGCTAGAAGCCAGCCCCGCGACCCGGCGATAGCGATCTCGCGTGAGGGCTGGATCGCGGGGCATATAAAGCACTGTCATGCCTTAACACAGCCGGGTTGAAATCATGTCGAGAGAGAGCTCACATTCACTGCTGACCCGCAGAACGTTTCTGCAGGCTGCGGCGGGGGTGGCCGCAGCAGGGGTCTTGGGGTGGCCTGAACAGGATGCGCTGGCATCCGGCAATCTGCAGGCCCGGATCAACGCCTATATCCAGAGCCTGCGCCAGTCGGGCCGGATTCCACGGGACGAACGCACCGCCTGGTCGGTCTACGACTTCACCACCGGGACCAAGCTGGTATCGATCAATGAGGAGCGCCCCTTGCAGGCGGCCAGCATGATCAAGCCCTTCGTCGCCCAGGCCTATTTCTATCGCCATAGCGAGAACCGCGGTCGCTTCCCATATGATCAGCGCACCCGCTTGCTGATGACCTCGATGATCCGCGACAGCAGCAACACGGCCACCAATCAGTTCATCGACCGGGTCAGCGACCGGCCACCGGCCCAGCGACCACGCGATGTGGAACAACTGCTCAGGAACCGTGCCGGCAGCATCTTCCAGCAGACCTCGATCGTCGAGTACATACCGCCCAACGGCCGCACCTACCGCAACCGAGCTTCGGCGCGCGACTACAGCCGCTTTCTGTTCGCGCTCTGGAACAGCCGGCTGCCGTTCGCCGAGGAACTCAAATACCACATGGGACTGCCCAACGGTGACCGGATCAAGAGCGGCGCGGCCGCGGTGCCGAACATCGTCGAGCTCTACCACAAGACGGGTTCGACGGCCCAGCTGTGCGGCGATATGGGGATCGTGATGGCCCCCGGACGCAACGGCCGGCGATACCCCTATACCTTCATCGGAATCATCGAGAAGAGTAACCGGACCAACAATTACAGCAGCTGGATTCGGGATCGGGGCAATGTAATTCGCGAGGTATCCAGTCTGACCTATCAGTATCTGCGCACTCGCCATCCGCTGGTCTGAGGGAGCTTCAGTCGGGTCTGACAAAGCGATAGTGGGAGACCCCCCATTCCTCGCCGTCGCGGTAGCCGAACAACTCGGCGCAGGCCATGAAGAACACCCGCCAGCGCTGAAACCAGCGGGATGCCTCGGCGCTGCCGTAGGTAGCGTTGAAGACCTGCATGATGGCCGCGCGGTGCCGGTCCTGATTGGCCAGCCAAGCCTCGCAGGTACGCTGGTAATGGCGCCCGTTGAGATGCCATTGCTGTTCCAGGGCGAGATGGTCCTGGAAACGGGTCAGCAGGTCGCGCGAGGGCATGATGCCGCCAGTGAAGAAGTAGCGGCCCATCCAGTCGTCATCCCCTTCGGTTTCGAACGGGTAGGCCGTGTCGCGATGGCTGAAGACATGGACGAACAGCTTGCCGCCCGGCCGCAACCACCCGGCGATCCGCTCCAGCAACGCCTGGTAATTACGCATGTGTTCGAACATTTCCACCGACACTACCCGATCGAAGCGCCGGTCGATGGAGAAATCGTTCATATCGGCGGTGAGTACCTGGACATTGGCCAGGCCGCGTCGCCGGCACTCGGACTCGATGTACAGCCGCTGGGGACGTGAATTGGATACAGCGGTGATTCGCGCGGTCGGATACCGCTCGGCCAGCCACAGGGTCAGGGAACCCCAGCCGCAGCCCAGTTCCAGGATGGTCTGGCCATCCTCGATTTCGGCCCGCTCGCAGCTCAGAGCCAGCATGGCGGCTTCCGCCTGATCCAGCGTGGTTACGCCCTCGGGCCAGTGGCAGGCGCTGTATTTGAGATGCCGGCCCATGATCAGTTGGAAGAACTCGGGCGGCAGCTCGTAGTGCTGCTCATTGGCCTTGTCGCTGTGCAGAGCGATGGAGCTGTTCGCCAGTTGGGTCCGGAAATCGGCCTGCCGAGCCGGGTCTCCGGGCGATTCACGCAGCCGTTTCGCCAGCAGCCGGCGGATGCCGAAGCGGATGGCCTGATCGGGCAGCAGCCCGCGTTCCATGAAATCGATGGCGGTCTTCATCATCCTGGTTCCTCTAACGTACCGTCGAATCGATCCGACAGCTTCATGAGCAGGGGCATGGCGATGGCCCAGTTGATAGCCAGCAGGCCCAGGGCTTGCCAGAGTGGCGCCGTGAACTGGGCGGCGCCCAGCTTGACGCCGGCGTAATAGGCTAATGGCCCGCCGAGTCCGCCCAGCAGCGCGGCCAGCAAGCCGCGGTTCTTCAGCCAGCGCAGGCCGATATTGGGCAGCGTGGCGAACAGCAGCCACATGGCGACGATCCAGTGCGGGGGTAGCCCGCTGACCAGGTTGCCGGAGGTATAGTGGATCAGTCCCAACAGCACGGGCAGGCTGTCCAGAATCAGCCCGATCGCGCCAGCCAGCAGGATCAGCCGCAGTTCGACGCTGGGTTGCGGCAGCCGGGAGACATGCCAGGTGACGATCAGCAAGGCGCAGACCGTACCCAGCCAGGGAAGACCGTAGGCGCCCCCCAGCACGCAGGCGAACCAGCCGATCTGAAATACGACCAGATTGAGCAGCATGGACGGCGTTTCAGCTCACAGGGCGGCCAGTACGGGTGGACGCCGGTCCAGCGGTTTGGCCAGCAGCAACTGGGCGGTGCCCAGGGCGCGCTCGGCGAAACCACCTTCGCAATAGCAGAGGTAGTATTCCCACATGCGCACGAAACGCTCGTCGAAACCCTGGGTGCGCACTCGATCCAGGTTGTTGCGGAAGCGCTCGTGCCAATGCCGCAAGGTAGTAGCGTAATGCGGGCCGATATCCTCCAGGTGGCGCACGCTGAGATCAGTCACGCGAGCCAGCGAGTTGCACAAGGCGTTCAACGAGGGAAGGAATCCGCCCGGGAAAATGTAGTGCTGGATGAAATCCACCGCCCGTTTGGCGCGCTCGTATTCCTGATCGGCGATGGTGATCGCCTGCAGCAACATCAGGCCATTGTCCTTGAGCAGACGGCTACAGGTCCGGAAATAGGTGTCCAGATATTGATGCCCGACCGCTTCGATCATCTCGATAGAGACCAGTTTGTCATAGCTTCCGTCCAGATCGCGATAATCGCGCAGCAAGACCGTGATCCGTCCGTCCAGTCCGGCCTGCTCGACCCGTTCGCGGGTCAGCTGATACTGCTCGCGGGAGATGGTCGTGGTAGTGACCCGACAGCCGTAATGCCGGGCGGCATGCAGCGCAAACCCTCCCCAGCCGGTGCCGATTTCCAGTACATGGTCGTCGGCGCTCAGCGCGAGTTTCCGGCAGATACGCTCCAGCTTGGCTATCGAGGCCTCGTGCAGCTCGGTATCGGACCCTTCGAACACCGCGCAGGAATACATCAGGGTCGGGTCCAGGAACAAGCGGTAGAATTCGTTGCCCAGATCATAATGAGCCGCGATATTGCCGCGACTGCCGTTGCGGGTATTGCGGTTCAGCAGATGAGCGATCCGGAACAGCTGCATGGCCAGTCTGACCGGGCCATGCTCCAGGCCGTTGAGCACGGTGCGGTTGCGCACGAACAAGCGCATCAATCGGGTCAGGTCATCGCAACTCCACTCGCCGGCCATATAGGCTTCGCCGACGCCTATGCTGCCGCGTAAGGCCAGCCTTCGGTAGACATTGGCGTCATGGACGCGCACCGTGACCAGCAAAGGATCGTCACCGTTCAAATCGCCGAAATCGTGGCTGCCGTCCGCATCCTGTACGGTCAATCGACCCTGCTGCAAACCACGCAAGCGCTTGAATACCATGCGCTGCAACAGGCGCTGACCGAGTCGTTCAGGTCCGAAGACACGCGTGGAGGGAATTGACGTTTCACTCATGCTCAACGTTCCGCTGGTTTTTTTTCGATCTCGTGAGAGTAGAACGGAGTGCCCTTGACCCACAAGCGCAGCGCCTGCCAGTAAATGGCGCCGATGGCCTTGAAGGTCATCAAATGCGTCAGGGCCGCAGCCAGCCCGAGGCCATCGAGCGGCCGCCGCCGCAAGCCCAAGGTGGCGTCAAGGATTTTGGCTCCGTCTCGTAATACCTCCAGATGGACGCCAAGACCGTTGTCCGGTTCACTGCTGCGCCAACGATAATCCAGATCCAGAGGCATGAACGGCGATACATGCAGCGATTTGTGAAACCGGTAGCGGTGATGGCCGGTCGGCTCGCGGCCGCCGTGCAGCACATAACAGCGACGTTCCCCCCAGGGGGTGTTGGTCACTTCGGCAATCAGGGATTCGACCCGAGACCCGCTGGGATCGAAGCAGTAGAAGATACTGATCGGGTTGAAGCAGTAGCCAAAGTAGCGGGGCTGGGTCAGAAGCCGTATCGGGCCGCCCGGGCGGTGCCCGGTTTCCTGTTCGACCTGGTCGCGCACGCAGTCGGCCAGCGGGCGCCGAGGGTCGCCGAAGTGATCGGCCCGTCGCAACCAGGCCAGCGCCGGGCGGCGTGCCGACCAGAACCAGCGGTCCTGGAACGCGGTGCCCAGCTCATCCAGATCCAGATACAGCATGGATAGCCGGTAGCGGAAGGCATGGGGTTTGGGCGACAGGCGACGATGGCGTAGCCACCCGGCGTAAATTGCACTATTCATGCCGCCTGAAGGGTTTGACCGGGCAATGCGGCGGTGATATCCAGGGCGCTGACCACGCCGTCCTCGTGAAAACCGTTGTGCCAGTAGGCACCGCAATACCAGGTGCGATTGACTCCGCTGATCTCGGCGCGTCGGCTTTGCGCCTTGACGGCCCGCAGGGTGAAGACCGGATGCTGGTAGCGCAAGCGGGCCAGCACCTTGGTCGGGTCGATTGCCGCGCTGTGATTGAGGGTGACGCAAAAGGTTTCCGGGGCCTGAAGACCTTGCAGCAGATTCATATTGTAGGTCACCGCGACCTGCTGCTGCGGTTCGCGCGGAATGTGGTAGTTCCAGGCGGCCCAGGCCAGCTGACGCCGGGGTAACAGTCGGGTATCGGTATGCAGCACGACATCGTTTTCCTGATACGGTATCGCTCCGAGGATATCGCGTTCGGCGGGGCTCGGATCGACCAGCATCGCCAGGGCCTGATCGCTGTGGGTGGCGATCACCACCTGATCGAATGCCTCCCCTTGGACGGCATCCGTGCAGATCGCCACCTTGTTGGGCAGACGCCGTATCCGGCGGACCGGACTGGCGAGCCGGATGCGGTCGCGGAAAGGTGCGATCAAGGGCGTGACATACTCGCGGGAGCCGCCGCGGATGACACGCCATTGTGGCTGCTGGTTGACGCTCAACAGGCCGTGGTTCTTGAAAAAGCGAATGAAAAACCGGGCGGGCATGTCGAGCATGTAAACCGGATCCGATGACCAGATGGCGGCACCCATGGGGATGATGTAGTGGTTGATGAAACCCGGACCATAGCCTTCACTGCGCAGATAATCGCCCAGCGTTGGATCGTCCCGTCGGTCGAGCAATCCCGGTGCCGTCCGGTTGAAGCGCAGGATGTCCCGCAGCATGCGGTGAAATGACGGTTTCAGCAGATTGCGGCGTTGCGCGAACAAGGTATTCAGGTTGGCGCCATTGTACTCCAGGCCCGTACCGGCGCAGCGCACGCTGAAACTCATCCGGGTAGCTTGGGAACCGACCTCCAGTTCGTCGAGCAGCTGGATGAAATTCGGGTAAGTCCAGTCATTGAAAACGATGAAACCGGTATCAACGGCATAGTCACGGCCAGCGCTGGTCACATCCAGGGTATGAGTGTGGCCCCCGGGATAGTCGTTGGCCTCGAATAGCGTGATATCGTGTTGCGGATGCAGGCGGCGGGCGGCGACCAGTCCAGCGATACCGCTGCCGACGATGGCAATACGCATGACGGGTCAGCGGTCGCGGCGGTTGATCGCCCGGCGGATGGTCAACCGCATATGCGTCCCTTGTGCCGGAAAGTATGGGAAGCAGCCGAACCCTCTTCCGCCAGCCGGGTGATCGCCTCCTGGTTGAGCGTCAGGCGGCTGACCATGGAGTGCTGCAACATCATGGTGGCGAGGCGATCGGTGCGCTGCGCGGGCGCGGAATTCGACACGCAGTCCTCGGCCAGTTCCGATTGCCGGCTATGGGCGATGATTTCAGCCACCTCGGCGCTCGGTACTTCGGGTTTGAGCTGCGGTTCGATGGTGTAGGAAGCGGCGAATACACTGCCGGCGAAAGCCAGTGCCAGACTGGCGAAAGCGGTGCTGCGCGTGATATTCAGCATTGCATGGCTCCTTATAGCCGTGGCCTGCGTGATCTTGAGGCTGTATAAATTCTTATACAAAAGCTATACAAAAGCAAGTTATTTTGTACAACACGCATCGGTCTGCTATGTTCTTGATCAAGATGCGTTGCGAAAGCCGAATCGGATGCATCGAATTTGACGGAGCACGAATCGTCAGGGACTTCAGCCCATGTCACTAGCCATCGTCCATAGCCGCGCCCAGGTGGGTATCGAAGCCCCCGAGGTCCGCGTCGAAGTTCATCTTGCCAACGGACTACCCAATACGTCCATCGTCGGATTGCCGGAAACCGCCGTCAAGGAGAGTCGCGACCGGGTGCGCGGCGCCATCATCAACAGCGGTTTCGAGTTTCCCCGGCGGCGGATCACGGTCAATCTGGCGCCCGCCGACCTGCCCAAGGAAGGGGGTCGTTTCGATCTGCCGATCGCCCTGGGCATGCTGGCCGCGTCCGGTCAGATTCCCGCTCAAGCCCTGGCAGAATACGAATGTCTGGCTGAACTTGCCCTGAATGGTGAACTGCGCGGGGTGCGCGGCGTACTCCCCACCGCGCTGGCTTGCCGGGATGCCGGCCGAGCTTTGCTGGTGCCGGTCGCCAATGCCACCGAGGCGGCGCTGGTGCGCGGCTTGACGGTTTATCCGGCCGATCATCTGCTGGTCGTCTGTCGGCAGCTACATACCGCCACTGCACTCGACCCGCAGCCGCCGACACCGGCCCCGGCCAGCGAAGTCAACGGCCTGGATCTGGCCGAGGTACGCGGCCAGCATCATGCCAAGCGGGCGCTGGAGATCGCCGCCGCCGGGAATCACAATCTGCTGCTG